>JAISGR010000182.1 GCA_031262995.1 Prevotellaceae bacterium
ACCGTTGCGGGCGAGGATGTAGCCGCACGACAATCCGCCCAGACCGCTACCGATGATGACACAACGCTTACTCATGGGGCATCGGAGATTGAAGGTTGACAATCGAGAACCGGAGAGCAGCCGTGCCGCCACCGCTCTCCTCCCCCGCCGCCGGAAGGTGGCAAAAGTGAAGGTTGCGGGGAATGTCCGAGGTGTTGGCAGCCAGCAGGTGCAGCTCTTCGTCGGCTTCGCAGGCATACACCTCGATGTCGCGGTGCACCAGGGCAAAGAGCCAGGCAAGCTCGCCCTGCCCGCTGTGGTCGATGCGAACGGCACGCACTTCGGCAGGATAGGGTCGGTCGATGTGCGCCTGCCATTCGCTCTGCCGCCGCAACGTACGCCGGCAACGGGCTTCCGTCGCGCTGCCCTTGTACATGTACTTATAGCGGACGTAGGGCAGGAAGTAGGCAGCCGTCTCGAGCTTGTTGCGCAGCTCGTCGAAGTGCCGGATGTAGAAACGGCGGAAAGCCGCCGTGCGCTCCTTGACGGTGGTACCCATCGCTGGGTCGTCTGCCGGTACGCGCCGGCACACCTCCACGTGGATGGCTCCCTCGCGCAGCATGAAGTCTTTCTTGGGCAGCACGTGTCCGGCGCCGTGAATGAAGACGGGCAACACATCCAATCCCAGCCTCTCTGCCAGGTAGAACGCGCCCTGATGGAACCGCAGGATGGAGCAGTCGGGCGAGCGGGTGCCTTCGGGGAAGAGGGCAACCGAATAGCCGCGTGCCGTCAGCGCCTGTAGCTTGCCGAGGTTCTGCTCGATGCCGTCGGTGATGGGGTGAAACTCGGCATAACGGATGATGAAGCCGTAGAACGGGTTCTTCCACACCCAGTCGTTGGTGAGCAGCACCAATCGCGGGGTGAGCATCATCAGGCACATCAGGTCGAAGTGCGACTGGTGGTTGCAGATGAGCACGGCGGGACGGTCGAACCGCTCCCCTACCCGATTGTCGAGGCTGAACCGCACGCCGGGGATGTGGCGCATGGTAAACGCCGAGATGGCTTGCAGCCAGCGGTGGAAACGCAGCCGCTTCCGCTCCGTGTCGCGCCCCACACGGGTGTAGAAAAGCATCACTAACCGCATCAGCGCACTCCCGATGAGGAAGTAGGTGATGGAGAAGAGCGAATAGCCGATGCGCTTGAGCGTGAGCGGTACCTGCCGCACCTCGCCGTGCAAGGTGGTGATCCGGCGGAAGAGAAGCGGCGGCAGGTAGTATGCCATCAGTACCACCGTGAACATGCCGATGACGGTGACCTCTGCCAGCGAGCGCAGCGCCGGATGGCGGGCAATGATGAGCGTGCCGATGCCGATAAACATAATCAGCGCCGACAACGCCACGCTGTTCTTGTAGGAGGCAAGCAGTTTGCGGCGATAGGTGTACTCGTACATCAACCCTTCGGTCATGAAGATGGTGTAGTCGTCGCCCTGTCCGAAGATGAAGGTGGCAAGGATGATGTTCACGATGTTGAACCGGATGCCTGCCAGCTCCATGATACCCAATATCCACACCCAGCTCACTGCCAGCGGCAGGAAGGAGATCAGGCTCAGCTCCAACCTGCCGAACGAGCACCAGAGGAAGAAGAAGACGATGGCTCCGCAGGCATAGCCGATGTAGTTGAAGTTGTCGGAGAGCACCCGTACCAGCTGGTTGCCCATGTCGCTGCCGTCGAAGATGTAGTTGCGGGTGTCCGTTTCCTGCCGCAGGGTCTGCTTCACGTCGGCTTCGATGCCGGTGGGCACGTGGAGGAGGTTGGCGATGTAGGTATGGCTGTCGTCGGTGCTGATGTAGCTCCCCACGTTGCGCACTATCGGCTCGAAGTAAGCTACCGGTTGCGGGGTATAGGTACGGGTGAGCAGCTCGCGGAAGGCGTCGAAGGCATCGGGGGCAAACCCCTGCCGGATGCCCGCTTGCGGCAATGTGTGCAGCAGCGCTTCCCGGTGCTTCCCGACGAATGCCTGCCAGCGGGCTATCAGTGCTGCCTGCCGTGCCTGCGAGGGAAGGAAGGAGCCGATGCCGCTCACGTCGGCAATCGAATCGTTGGTTGGCAGGAGGCGTTGCAGGGCTTCGTTGGCTTGCAGCGCCTCCTCCATGTCGGCGCCCTGCGCCACGGCAAAGAGCGTGGTGCGGTCGGTCTGTTGCAGGCTGCCGGTCAGGAACGACAGGTCTGCCTGCTGCTGCGGGGTCATGTAGTTGATATGCCGGATGTCGGCATCGAACGAGGTGTGCAGGCTGAACCATCCCAGCACCAGCGTAACCACAACCAGCGGAATGAAAAGCCACCGCTTGCGCTCCAGCGGGAAGGAGGCAAACCGGCCGAAGGTGAGCTTCTCTTCGGCACGGGCAACGTGCTTGCGGCTCCGGGCAAAGAGCGGCAGGAAGACCAGCACGAAGAGGATGGTGCCTATCAGTATGAGCGAGGCAAACACACCCAGGTCGCGCATGGCAGGCGTGTCCAACCCCACGAGGCAGAGAAAGGCGCTCACGGTGGTGATGTTGCCTATCAGCAACGGCGGAACCATCTCCTTGAGTGCCTGCCGTTTGTCGCCTGCGTGCTTCAGGTGGTCGAGGTAGTGCAGCGGATAGTTCACCGCAATGCCTATCATCACCGAGCCGATGCCCAGCACGATGATGGAGACAGCGTCGCTGTAGAGCGCCATGCCACCCAGTGCGAAGCAGGCGCCGAACAGGATGGAGCAGCCTATCCAGAGCAGGTCGCTCAGCCGGCGGAACGCCAGCAACAGCAGCGCCAGTATCAGCACCACCGCCAGCGACACAGCCAGGGTGCTGTCGGTCTTGATTTGACGGGCATTGGTGACGGCTATCAGCGGAGCGCCCACGGCAGAGATCTGCACGGAGGGGTGGCGGCGTTCGGTCTCCCGCATGACGCCGGCAAGCAGGTCTGCCAACGCTCCGTTCCGCTTTGATTCGCTGATGCCGTAGGGGGAGGTGAAGAAGAGCAGTCCGCGGTGCCCGTCGGCAGTCAGGATGTAACCGTCGGAGACCGAATAGCTGCTGCCCGGTTGCAGCCGTTGCAGCCGTTGGCGTACCGGAGCGAAGAGTTGCAGCGGGTCATGGCGGATGCTTTGGGTGAGGATGCCGCCGGTGGGGAGCACGAGCAGCTCTTTGTTGCTTGCCAGGCGGCGGGAGAGATAATCGGGTGTTGCCAGCAGCGAATCCATCCGTGCATAGTCGGCATCGGTCAGGAAAAAGGGGTAGTTCCGCTCGATAAAGTCCATCATCTCGAGGATGGCGCCTTCGTCTATCCGCACCTGCATGTCGGTTACGGTATGCAGGCTGTCTGTCGCTGCCCACAGGGCGCCGAAGGTGTCCATGGCATCCTTCAGTCTGTCGGTCTCACGGGTGTTGCCTGTATCCCGGGCGGTGTCGGTGAAGAGCACGGTGATGCGCTTCTGTCCGCCGATGTGCTCGTAGAGCGAGGTGTAGGTGGCATGTTTCCCGTCGCGGGGGAGGAACTCGGCAATGTCTTCCTGATAGCTCAAGTGCGAGAGCGCCAGCAGGCAGCATCCCATGCAGCCCAGCAACAGCAGGGCGGCAAGCCATCGGCGTCGCACCAGCCGGTCGTACAGGGAGAGGAAGAGCCGTGTCATGCCTTTCGTTGTTTGAAGTGACGGACGAGACGCATCGGGAAGCCGTAGACCACGGCGCCTGCGCACAACAGGGTGTTGAGCAGGCTGATGCGGGCAAAGTCGGCAACGGGGCGGAAATGCGACACACGCTCCCCGCGCGGCGGATAGTAGACGCGGACGGGGACGGACTGCAGCCGGATGCCGCGCCAGGCGGATTGCACCAGCAGCAGCAGTTCGGCTTCGTAGCGGGCAGGGAGCCATATCTTCGACGCTCCGGAGAACATACGTGCCAAGGGATAGAGCCGGTAGCCGGTCTGCGTGTCGGGCAGGCGCTGCCCCGTTTGCAGGTAGAACCAGAAATTGGAAAAGCGGTTGGCAAAGGTATTCTTGCCGGGCATGTTGGCTTGTTGCAGGTTGCGGCTGCCCACAATCAAGGCATCCGGATGCGCCTCCAGCGCAGCTGCGAAGAGCGGCAGGTCTTCGGGGAAGTGTTGTCCGTCGGCATCAATGGTGAGGGCATAGTTGAACTCAAATTGGTGCAGTCCGCGGAAGGCGGTCTGCAGGGACTTCCCTTTGCCGAGGTTGCGTTCGTGGTGGTTCAGGCAGACCGATTCCCTTTGCTCGAGCAGCGACCAGGTGCCGTCGGTGCTGCCGTCGTCGACCACCCAGATGTTGTCGGTGTAGATGCCGATGCGGTCGAGCAGGTCGAAGAGCGTGTGCTTGTTGTTATAGGTGGGGACAACCACGCACACGTCGTGTTTCCGGAAGACGGTCGACACCACTTCGGGGGTATATTTCTTTTGGATGGCTTCAATATCAGAGGGTGTCATAGCTGTATTGCATGGATAGTTTGGCATACGTTTGTCCGGCATCGCCAATGGTCAGCTGCGCCCGGCACTCCTGTTCGGTGACCGACAGCTTGCCGAAGCTGAAGCTGACAACCGCGTCGGCAACCGGCGTGAGGGTGCTGAGGAACTTCACGTTCGAGAGGCAGGAGAGGTAGAGCGGGCGGTTGAGGTGGTGCGACAGTAGCTCTTCCGTCATCTGTATCAGGCAGACGCCCGGGGTGATGGGATTGCCGGGAAAGTGCACCTTATATATAAGGTGTGCGGGATTGAACGAAACGCGGTACGTCAAACCGCCGTCCGTCTCTTCCTTGTCTATGATGTCAAACAAATCGTTTAATAGTTGCATATCATTCTTTCTTTATCTGTTCCAATACTCGGGCTACCTTAGTCGGACGCTCCGACTACCCTGGTCGGACACTCCGACTACCCTGGTCGGACGCTCCGACTACCCCTGGTCGGACACTCCGACTACCCTGGTCGGGCGCTCCGACTATTTTAGTTGCCTGAGCGGGGTAAAGGTGTACTCCATCCGATGCCTCTTGTTCGTCAACACAAGGGTGCTGTCGGCGCTGCCCGAAAGGCTTTTCCGACTGCTTGCCTTCCGACGGGCGGACAGGAGGTAGCGCAAGTCGCTCCGCACCACCCGCCTGATGTACCACTTATCGAGGAAGAACGCCACGTTGCGGAGCTTCACCTGTTGCCGGCGCGCCGTGAAGATGAAGTCGAAAGCCTTGATGCCGAACTCGTTCACCACGCTTCCCACGATGCTGTCGTTCGTGCTTCGGAGCAGGCAGATGCCCGTCAGCGAGGCTTTGGGGGTGCTGATGACGAGGTTGTAGCGCGCCCGTCCCGCCTCGTCGAAGCGCAGCCGCGGCGAGGAGAGGTGCTGTGCGCACAGGGGCATCACGGCAACCGTCAGCAGGCTAATCCACAGTAAACAGCGTTTCATCGACCGGTTGATTGGGTTGCGGGTTCCGGAGTTCTATCAGCGTGGTGTCGCCGCCTGTCTCCTGCATCTCCACGCGAGACACGGTGGAGAGGCGTTCGTTGAAGTAGAGCCGGATGCTGCGAAACAGCTGCTTCATGTCGCGCTTGCGGGGCGTGAGCTGTGCCACCCACTCCTCGCCGTCGACGTACATCTGCACGCCGAAGTCCGAGGTGTCGACCAGCCATTGCCCGGTCACGCTGTGCATCATGATCTTCGTAATCTCCTGAAAGAGGCGGCTCTGGCGGGTATCGATCACATCGCGCTTCCCCTCCTTCTGTATCAGCACGTCGGTGCCGTTCAGGACAAAGACGTAGGTATAGGGCGACAGGTACTCCCAGCGCAGGCGGTTCGGCTGACTGAAATACATCTTGCCGGTGGAGACCAGCTGGTCGTTCAGGATGCTCAACCGCTTGGTCTGCACAAAGTCGCATTGCAAGGTGCGGATGGATGCCGACACCTCCGCAATCCGGGCGATCATCGCCTCTTGCCGCGCCCGGTCGACCGGCTGCCTCTCCGCCGGCTTCGGACGTTGCGCGGAAGCGCCCGTCAGGGCGGCAGTCAGCAGCAGGCATGTCATGATTCTCTTCATAAACTTTCTTATTTTACGATTAACGTGCAGCCCACCATGATGAGAAACACACCCGTCCAGCGTGTCAGCGACACCTGCTCGTGGAAGAACAGGATGGCGGCGAACATGCCGAAGACGTAGCTCAGGCTGATCATGGGGTATGCCATGCTGAAAGGGAAATGCTTCAGGATGTACATCCACAGCACCGTAGCCGCTCCGTAGCAGATGCCGCAAGCCAGGAACCACCAGTTGGTGAGCAGCGCGGTGAAGAACGACCATTCCCAACGGAACGCGCCCATCTTCTCCAGCGCAAACTTCAACAGCACCTGTCCTCCCGACAAGAGGATGCACTGGATGATGGAGTAAGGGATTATTCGCCACATATCGCTTTGAGTAAAACCAATGAGTAATTCTTTCCTTCGAACTGATGGAAGCAAAGTATCGTGCGCAGCTTCCCGGTGGCGGGATTCAGCGCATCGGGCGCCACCGCTCCCCGTTGCAGGTAGTGGGCAGCGGCATAGATGCCCATGCCCGATGCCGTGTAGCACTCACCGAAGAGGTGCTTGTAATGCAGCCGGGGCGTATCGGGCAGCAACCGGTCGAGGGCGACGCGGTAGGGTTCGTCGTTCGCCGGATTGCCGTTGTCGCCCGTCATCACCGCATCAATCGCGGCAGGCGGGACGGCAGCTTCGTCCAACAATGTGTCGAGCGCCGTCTGCAACTGAGCCGGCGACGGCTTGTAGAGCATCCGGATGCCTGCCAGCTCGCACAGGGCGGCGGGCGATTCGGTTGTGAGCAACATGGCAACGGAGACCTCGCCTGCCACCGTCATGCCCGGCACGCCGACATACCCGATGCGTTGCAGCAGCGTGAAGTACGAAGGGGTCAGCTCGTCGTGTCCGCCGACCAGCGCATGGCGGATGCGACCGGCACGCAACAGCATCCGGGCATCCAGCAGCGCACAGTCGAACGAGATGCCCTTGTGCGAGTAGGTCATGTTGTAGCCGTGTGTCCCGGTGTGGATGGCAATGAGCGAGCTGATGGTGTTGTGGGTGGACTGCATGAAACAGGTGGGTTTGAGCAACTCCTCGCCCTCCTCGCACAGGATGTGCAGAAACTGCTCCGTGCTCTCGATACACCCCAGTCCGGTGCCGGTGATGATGGCATCGGGCTGTGCAATGCCTGCCGTGCGCAGGGTGTGCAGCGAGACGGTCAGGGCACGTTTCAGCAGTTTGCCCATGCGGCGTGCCTCGAGCGGCGTGAGAAACGCCTTGAAATCGGGATCGATCGAGCGGGCATAGGGCACATCATAACCCGCCGGGGTATCCATCCATGTCTCGCACAGCGGTTGCTGAAGCGAGATTTGCGTGGCTGCCTGTATGTATATCTTCTTCGTCATCGGGAGATTCATGAGCGGGAGGGATTAGAGAATACCAGCGACGTGTCATTGCCGCCGAAGCCGAACGAGTTGCACAGCACGTGCCGCAACGGACGGTCGGTGTGCTTATCGGGTACGGGGATGATGCCGCCGGGCATGGCGTGTTGCCAGTTCAGGTTGACCGGCAAAAAGCCGTGCCGCATGGCGAGCAGACAGATGACGGATTCGATGGCGCCCGAAGCACTGGTGGTATGTCCGGTAAACGACTTTGTCGACGACACCGGCGGGAGGCGGTTGCCGAACACCCGCTTCAGGGCTTCGGTCTCGCTGGCATCGTTGTTCACCGTGCCGGTGCCGTGTGCATTGATGTAGTCGATGTCGGCAGGCTCCAGTCCGGCATCTGCCAACGCCTTGCGCATGGCAAGAAAGGCGCCCTCGCCATCGTCCGACGAGGCAGTCTGGTGGAAGGCATCGCAACTGTTTCCGTAACCGGCGAACAGACCGACGGGCGCCACTCCCCGCTGCGCGGCAGAACGGGCTGTCTCCAGCACCAGATAGCCGGCGCCTTCGCCCAGATTCAGTCCGGCACGGTCGCGGTCGAACGGTCGGCACAGCCTGCGCTCCAGCAGCATCAGTGAGTTGAAGCCGTTCAGGTGGAACTTGGTGAGACACTCGCTGCCGCCTGCCACGACAATGTCGAACCGACCGTCGCGAATCAGGTTCGCTGCCTCTACCAGCGCATTGGCTGCCGATGAGCAAGCGGTGGAGATGGAAGAGACAAAGGAGAATATGCCGAAGTGGTCGGCTATCATCTCGGTGCAGGCGCCGCAGTCGTGGGTGGCAATATAGGCGTTGCGGCTGTCGTTCGACAGAAAGTCCGGATAGTACTGCTCGCTCTTGTCCATCCCTCCCACCGTGGTGCCGGAGACCAATGCCACACGCAAGGGTACGCTTTCGGCGCGTTCCGACCTGCCGTCCGGTAACAGATGAGCCTCGGTCAGCGCCTCGCGCAGCGCCAGCATACCCATGAGCGAGGTACGGGTGGTCGGCACATCGGGCGCGATGCCCAACAGCGCCGCCAGCTGCCCGTCGGACAGCTGCACCTCGCCTACCGGAAACTCATGATGCACCGTCTTCAGGTATTTCAGCGCACCGATGCCTGTCTGTTCGTGCAACAGCGAGTTGAGCGCATCGGCTTTGTTCGTTCCGATGGCGCTCACCATTCCGCTTCCGGTAATCAAAATCGGTTCACTCATCTGCGTCAGCTATTTGGTGCGGTTCGCCTGAATGTACTCTGCCATGGTTTGAACCGAACGGAATATCTCTCTTCCCTGTGCAGGGTCTTTCAGCTTGATGCCGTAGTTGCGTTCCATCAAAACAATCAATTCCAGCGCGTCGATAGAATCCAATCCCAGCCCGTCGCCAAAGAGCGGCGCGTGCTCGTCAATCTCTTCGGGACGCATATCTTCCAGATTCAATGCCTCGATAATCTCTTGTTTCAAAGTCAAAATAAATTCGTTCATAACTTATTGTTGTTTACTGATTATAAATGGTTTCAATGTGATTGCCGGAGGGGTCGTCGCCTGCCTTCGCCAGGAAGAGCAGGGCATCGAAATGCGCCTCGTCGGAACACTCCAGCCATCCGCCCAGCACGGAGGTGGTGAGCGGTTCCTGCAAGGTAGCGGCAATGACCGTCTCCATGATGTCGGCACGGAAGGTGTCGAGCACGTAGAACGAGGTCTCGCCGTAGTATTTGTGGCGGATGGCAATCTCGCCGGTAACGATGTTGGGCAGCGTATAGACAAAGAGCGCGGGACTGGGGAAGTAGGTCGCCGGCTCCTGAATGGTTGCCTGGTAGTGGCGGTCGTTGCAGAGCGATCCGCTGCGGTTGAAGAGCACAATCGCCCGATCTTCCCGCTCCGGCTGTTTCGGTTCGGCAGCCAGCAGCAGCTCGGATGCGACAAAGCCCAGCTTGCCCAGCGCATCCATCTTGAAGAACTTGGGGTAGTCGTTGATGTAGCGGCGGTAGAGCGCCGTCGGCATCGGAGCCTCTGAGGTATCGCAGTCGACGGGTACGCCGTTGCGCAGGGTGACGGCGGGTGTGATCCTGATCCAGTCGGTTATTTGCATGACCGTCCTCCTTTCCTGAACAGCAAGGCAGCGTTGCAACCGCCGAAGCCGGAGATGAGTTTGATGAAGCTGCGCTTTGCGGTAGGTCGGTGCTCGGCACACAAGCGTAGCGGACGCGACACGCCGCAGCTGTCGAATCCCCGCGTGCCGGGTATCGTTCCGTCGTCCACCGCCTGCATGGACAGCAGCGATTCTACGATGCCGGCAGCGCCCAGCGTGTGGCCGTAATAGCCCTTCAGCCCGTTGACAGGTACAGACAACAAGCCGGCACGTTCGATGGCGATAGCTTCCATCTCGTCGTTGTAGGGGGTAGCGGTGCCGTGTGCATTGACAAAGGCGAGTTCATCGGCATCTATCTCGTTGCCCAACACGGCACGCAGGGCGCGGTAGCTACCCTCGCCGGTACGCGACGGACCAGAGATGTGGTTGGCATCGTTGCGGACGGCGCCGCTCACCGCGCACCAGTCGGCAGGCAGCACGGCTTCGTCGGCTTTCCTGGCATAGACAACGGTGGCTGCCGCTTCGCCCAGATTCAGCCCGCAACGTGCGGTATCGAACGGCTTGCAGGGGGCTGTCGACAATGCTTTCAGCGACTGGAAGCCCGACACGACAAAGGGCGACAGCACGTCGGCTCCCGTCACCACCACCGCATCGCACGCACCGCTCTCCAACAGACGCATCCCCGCCATCTGCGCGCAGACGCCCGAGATGCAGGCATTGGAGACCACTATCGGCGGAAGCGGATGGCGGAAATAGTCGGTAATGACCTTTGCCGATACGCCCAACAACGCCCGCTCTTCGGGATATGCCGCCTGCCGGCTATCCAGCAGCGATACATTGCCTTTGGTGGTGGAGAGGATGAAGCGTACTCGTGCGGAGGTCGGGTCGAGTTGTGCATCGGCAAGCGCACGGACAACGGAGAGGATGACGATTCGTTCAAAGTATGTGTATGTCTCTTCCGCGGTCAGCGCGGCAAAACGGCTGTTGATCTCTTCCTCGTCGAGCAGGGAAGCGACAAACGGCTCGACACACTCCCACCGTCGGTCATACGGACGCAACGCCGAGGCGCCCGCCTTGATTGCCCGATAGTTCTCTTCGGAGGTTGCTCCCAACGGGGAGAGGATGTTGTCGCTTAACTTTATGATCATTACACCTTATTATATATGTTATCGCATCTTGTTGTCACAGTACGCCCCACTGCTCCTTCCACGCTTCGTAGAAGGCGGGGTTAGTCCACACCAGCCGGTACTCCTTGTCCAGAAACACCTGTACGGAGGTGCCGGTAGCCAGCAGCGACTCGTCGCGGGTGTCGCGTATCTCGTAGTCGAACACGATCTTGGCAGCAGCCGTAGGGCGATACACGATGTCGACGCGCGGATTCATGCCATACACCAGCGGCTTCTTGTACTGAAACCGCAAGTCGACCAGCGGCGCATAAAACCCGTTGTCGAAGATGAGCAGATACCCCAGTCCGTACTTCTTGCCGAACGCTTCGCGCGCATCTTCAAAGTAGAGTGAGTAGGAACCGTGCCACACGATGTTCATGGAGTCGACCTCGCTGAAACGTACATCGAACGCTTTGGAGGCGGTAAGGCGGGTCTCTGTCGTACTTGGATTTGCCATACTCATGCTTGGTTTTGTGAATCTATATCGCTCAAGGCTATCTTCATGCCGGCAGAGACCAGCGTCTCCGCTCCAACGGTGATGCGTGCATCGACCAATGTCATTTGGAACACCTCCTCGATTACCTCGATAGAGGTGGTCAGCTGTTCGCCTGCCGTCGGCGTACGGAAGACGCGGAGGTTGCGGATGGCGCCGATAAAGCCCAGCTTCACTTGTGACCGGTTCACATACTTGTTGATAAAGCCCATGCGTGCCGCGCAGGTCTGTGCCATGTTCTCTATCAACCCCGAAGCGGTGAGGTGTTCCTGCTCGTAGAAGAGGTTGTCCGGGCGCACCGTCAGCTGTGTCTGCGTATGCACACGGTCTATCGCCAGCAGTTTGTCGACCATGACAAAGGGAGGTTGCTGGGGCAACAGCTCCTTGATGTCTATCCGGTCGAGATCTATCCGGCTGATGTCTGTCTGTTCGGCACTGTTCCTATCCATACCATATTATTTGATTGGTTCCGGCGCCGTCTCTGTTCCACGCTCCCAGAAGTCGTAATAGTTGAACCACTGCGTGGGGTATTTGCGGACGACGCGTTCCATTTCGTCGGCAAAGCTTTGTGCCAGCATTGCCATCTTCTCTTTATTTCCTGCCTGCTGCGCCGCACGGGGCAACCGTATCGGCGAGACAAAGAGCCGGTACCGCCGGGTCGATTCTTTCATCACGAAGACGCTCAGCAACGGTACGTCCCGTTGGACTGCCACGGCAAAAGGTCCCAGCGGAAACCGCGCGTTCCCTTGCAGGAACCGGCACTCCACCCCTTTCTGCGAGCCGAAGATGCGGTCGCCGGGCATGGTGACGATGTTGCCGTTGCACAGTGCATCATTGAGAATGAACAGGTGCGACATGTCTTCGCTTACGGGCACCATCACGATGTTGTTCTGCTCGAACAGCTGGTTGCGGTTCGCCATGACCGTCTCCTTCTCGTGCGGAAACACCAGCGAGTAGAAACGCTTGCCGCGGGCAATCAGCGAATAACCTGCCAACTCGAAGTTACCGGTATGCGAGCTGAGCATGACAAACCCTTCGGGTCGGGCAGCCAGTTCAGTAAAAGCGTCATTCCCTTCAATGGTCAGGTCGAAACGCTTGCCGGCATACACCGCGAATCGATCGAGAATAATCTGTCCGAACACAAAGTGATTGGCGTAGACCTTGCCGAAGGCTTTCAGCGGCGGACAGGCAAACTGCCGCCTGAAATAGCGGTAGGCAGCGATGTAGCCTTTATGGACAAACAGCATGTAGAACGGAACGACGCAGCCCATCAACAGATAGAAGATGCGCAGGTCTGTCCACCGGAGAAAGAAGATGAGCACTCGGAGCATCCACTCTTTCCCGTCTGTCTTACCTGTCCATTGTGCCGGCATCATACCTGTTTAGCGATTGTTTACCTTGCTCTCTATGTAGTCGCAGAACTGTCCGAAGGTGGTGACACCCACCATCTCCTCGGGCTTGATTTTGTAGCCGAACTTCTTCTCCACGATGACCACAATGTCGACAAAGTCCAAGCTGTCAATGCCCATGTCATCTTTCAGTTTGGCATCGGGAGTAATCTTCTCCGCGTCTATCTCCAGGTCGTCAACGAGGAACGTTGTTACAATTTGCTCAATTTCTTTTCTTTCCATGATGATATTGTTGTTAGTTGGATTTACATGATTATATGCAGGGCTTTATTTGAGTTTGCAGATCATGAGGCTGTGCCCCTGCCCCAGCCCGTCGCAGATATGCTCGACGGTCAGTCCGGCGGCATCGACCAGCCGGCGCATGTCGTCGGCGTGATACATCTTGCTGTTGCCGTTGGCGATGGCAGTGAAGTAGAGACTGATCTGCGTCAGGCAGAAGGCGGCGGTGTCGAAGCGTTGGCGATCCCAGAATGTCTCCATGATGTAGAGGCGGGTGTCGGGCTGCATGATACGGGCAGCCCGCGTCAGGATGCTGACAATCTCCGTCTCGCCGAAGCAATCCAGGAACTGGCTCATCCAGATGGCATCGTAGGGATGGCGGGCAGGAAACGGCGCTTCCTCATCCAGCAGGTCGATGCTGTATCCGTAGATGCGGTCGGCGCCCGGCTTGCCGTCGGTATGCTGCCGCATCAGCTCCAATTGCTGCGGCAGATCCATGATGGTGACCTCCACCTGCGGGTCGTGCTCCACACAACGCAGCGCCCACCGTCCGGTATTTCCACCGACATCGAGCAGCGTGCGGGTGGCGTGGCGGTCGAACACAATTGCCAGCGCTTCGGGAAAGGCGCTGTCCGAGTAGAAGTGGTCGAAGGCAAACCAGCTCTTCTGCACCTGTTCGGGGAGCTTGGACAATCCTTCGTAGACGGTGCTCCACGAGCCGAAGTGTTCCAGTCCGGCAGGTCGCCCGTCGGTCAGCGACTCTTCCAGGCGGAACCATCCTTCGTAGTTCACATCGTGGTTGAAGTCCATGTTGACCCGAACCATCGGGTCGGTCAGCAGGAACCAGCCTGTCTTGGAGAGGGTGAAGCGGGCGGTTTCGGTATCTACCAGAATCAGCCCGATGGTGAGCGACGCTTCGGTCAGTACCTGGGCGGCATAATCGGAGAGATGGGCTTGTCGGGCTATCTCCTGCCGTGTCAGCCCGTCGCTGCTGTTGCGCAGCATCTCCAGGATGCCGAACTTGACCATCAGCCGGGCGACTTGAAACACCACCGGAGCAAAAGCGATGCACTCCGCCTTGTGTTGTGCCTCGCGTGCCGAAAGGTGCTCTTTCGTGTAGGCTTCTTCGAGTGGGGGAAACAGATTCAATTTCATACGTGGGTCTTTTTTATCTTGCTGTTTTTCGGATAACCAGTGCGCTGTTGGTACCTCCGAAGCCGAACGAGTTGGAGAGTACGGTGTTTACCTCCGTGTCTACGGTGCGGGCGGTCAGGTTGAGCCGGGCGGCATGTTCGTCGGGGTGCTCCAGGTTGATGTTGGGCGCTACGAAGTTGTGCTGCATCATCAGCACGGAGTAGACAATCTCGCTGGCGCCTGCCATCCAGCATTCGTGTCCGGTCATGGACTTGGTGGAGCTGATCAGGGCATGCTTGCCAGCGAACATGCGGTCTAAAGCGATGGCTTCGAACATGTCGCCCTGCTGCGTGGAGGTGGCATGGGCGTTGATGTAGTCTATCTCGTCGGCAGTCACGCCGGCATCGTCGAGGGCGCGTGTCATGGCGATGACCGAGCCGTCGTCGCTGGGCTGCGAGATGCCGCCCCCGTTCGACGAGAAGCCGTAACCGCACACCTCAGCCAGGATGGTTGCGCCGCGTGCCACGGCATGTTCGTACGACTCGAGCACCAGCGCTGCCGCGCCGCCGCTGGGAATCAGTCCGTCGCGGTCGCGGTCGAAGGGGCGCGATGCTTTCGTCGGCTCGTCCATGCGGACGGAGAAGGCGTTGAGGGCATCGAAGGTTGCCATCGAATAGTAATTGGTCTCCTGCGCGCCGCCGCACAGCACCACCTCCTGCAAGCCCTGTTTGATGAGCATGTAACCCAGCCCGATGGAGTGCGAGCCGCTGGCACAGGCGGCGCTCACGGTGAAGTTGATGCCCCGCAGGTGGAAGATGGTGCTCATGTTCATGTTGACGGTGGAGTTCATGGACTGAAAAATCAGTCCCGACCCCAGCAGCGCCGAGTCGTGCTTCTCAGCCATGATGTTGGCAGCCTCGATGACGGGTTTGGCAGACGAATCGTTGCCGAAGATGATGCCTACTTCGTTCTTCAGGAGGTACGCATCGTCCATGCCGGCGTTTCGGAAAGCCTCTCCGGACGCCATGAAAGCATATTCCGCCTCTTCGGACAGTCCGACGCGCAGGCGGCGGTCGATGACGCCCTTCAGCGCCGGACGCTCTACCATGCCGGTCAGCGCCGAGCGGTATCCGTATTCGGTGCGGGCAGGTTCGATGCCGATGCCCGATTTACCGGCGTACAGGGAGCGGCGAACCTCGTCGAGCGTCTTTCCCAAACACGACCAGATGCCCATTCCGGTGATTACTACTTTTCTTTGCATTTATATCTTAACACTTTGGTTCTTGGGGAATAAATTCGAGAACCGGACAGTTGGCTGTCCGGCTGATAGGTCATCCGTGGTTTTATCGAAAAAGAGTTTTGAAGAGATGAACAGCACTCGGTAACTTGTGACAGCAACAGAGGCGATGGGCTTAAAAAAGTATTAGCAAACAACACAAATTCCATTTGTTTTTAAAGTCATTACACAATCTTTCATTATATCTGTGTTCTATAATTATAACACGTCCCTTTTGAGTATGAACGGCTATGAATCAGCGGCAAAGATAAATACTTTTTTGAAATAAGTCAGCCTTTTTCCTTTTCTTTTAGTCGGATGCCACTCTTCCGGCTACTGTTAGCCTTATTTGTTGTATGTCGTTTTGAACCTGAATCGGGATGAATGATGGAGACGGGTGTGTCAAAAAGTAACTCCGAGTATAACAGAGGTTCTGTCAGCCTTGGAACAAAACTTTTGTTAGCCTCGGAACAGAACTTTTGTCAGCCTCAGAACAGAACCTTTGTGATAAGTCGGACTATCTCCGGCTCCCCTCCTGTCGGCAGGAGGGGTGGCGCGTAGCGACGGGGTGGTGGATGAATAATTGCTTGATAATCAACAGCTAATTAAACGCATCAAAAAAGCTGTCTGTACCGAGTCTCGGTACAACCTGTACCACAACCCGGTACAATTTGCCCTCCTGACCGCCCCGAATTTATCCTACCACCCCGCCCTAAAGGGCACCCCTCCTCCCGGGAGGAGGGGAGTTGAGAGTGACTTCGCGTTTTGCTCCCCCATATTATTAATTGGAAATCTTGCGATATTCGTGGATATAATAACCTGTTCCCAACATATCTGTCTCTTTAATATATTCCATAATCAATCGGGAGCTTGTTAATGTTGTTACGGTCCATATCTCATTTGGCCCGTACTGAATCGCGAATCCCCCATTGTTATAACTCCATGTCCCTAAACCATTCGGGTACCATCCAAGTTCATAATCATAGACAAAAACTATAAATGTACCATCTTGGTTAAACATTGTTCGTGCATCATGGACTTCCTCGTGTTCTGTAATTACTCCTTCTTTTTTTGGAAACTGAAAGCTGTAAGAAACACATTCCCATGTTCCTACCAACATTGCGGCGGGGTCTTCTTCATCATTATCTTTCGAGCAAGAGGCAACACCAACGGGCAGCAGCAGCAAGAGTGCTATCCACCCTAAAAAATTAATTTTCTTCATAACTACTTTGTTTTTAATGTTTAATGTATAAAATGCTAAACTCGCACTAAAAGTAGAGAAAGAGAAAACATCCGGCAACCCCCGAAAACGCCAATTGTGGATAAAGTGCTCCAATTCGTTCCTATGTGGCAAAAAATAATGCTTATGTGGTAGAAAATAATTTTCCCGCTTGGCTTCATTACGTTAACAGAAAAGTCTCCCGCGCACCAAGCTGGTAGGTGATGTCCAAGTCGTATGTAACAAACCAGCCCGCATGAATATCAAATTTCACACTCTTCGATGCTTCCAACCTGACGTCTCCGCGCTACGCATCATCAAGCAAAGTAAAGCAAACACACTAAAATCATAGCTTTATAGTTGTTGTCATACTTCGCACGGAATGATTTTCTCTCCAAAATAGTTATCTTTGCCGCACATCAAAAAACGATCATGTATGAAATACTTAGACCCCAAAGCCGATCTCACCTTCAAAAAAGTGTTTGGCGAACATCCCGCCCTGTTGATAAGCTTCCTGAATGCCTTGTTGCCGATGGATGCTGACAGAGAAATAGAAGAGATAGAGTATCTGCCTTTCGAGTTGGTGCCCGACAACCCGCTTCACAAAGATACCATTGTGGACGTGCGTTGCCGTGACAAGTGCGGACGGCAATTTTTAGTAGAGATGCAAATGATCTGGACGTCCGACTATAAAAAACGTGTGCTTCTCAATGCTGCCAAAGCCTACTCGCGCCAAGCCGATGCCGGCGATGGTTACAAGCTGATGCAGCCCGTCTATTCGCTCAACCTGATTAATCAGGTGTTCGAGCCTGCCCTGCCCTCCTACTACCACCAGTATCAATTGAGACACACAGAATACCCCGACCGCATCATCGAAGGCTTGGAGATAATCTTTGTCGAACTGCCCAAGTACAACCCGCTCACCTTCACCGAAAAGAAGATGAAAGTGCTCTGGCTGCGCTACCTCACGGAGATAAACAACCGGACGGAAGAGGTGCCTGCCGATCTGCTCGAGACCCCGGAGATTAAGGAGGCTGTCGAAATCATTCAAAAATCAGCCTTCAACGAAGCCGAGCTATATGCGTATGAACGGTTCTGGGATTACGTCTGGAGAGAACGGACACTCAGGGAAGGTTCCAAAAGAGAAGGCATCAAGGAAGGACTCGAGATAGGGATGAAAGAAGGCATGAAAGAAGGGATGAAGAAAGGAAAATACGAAGAGAAACAAGAAGTGGTTCTCAAAGCTGCAGCCCAAGGTATTCCCACAGCAACCATCGCCCTGATCACCGGACTGTCAATAGAAGAGATAGCGCATATATTAGCAGAGTGAGTCTGATTCTATGATGCCCAACAAAACTATTCAATCATCTTTTTTAAAATAGTCTTATCGGATTATTTCCTATTGTTATCAGATTATTTCCTATTGTTATTGGTGTGATTTCCTATTGGTATTGGTGTGATTTCCTATTGGTATCGGTGTGATTTCCCATTGGTATTCCTCATGTATATAATCCTCCGTTGATGGATATCACCTCGCCCGTGATGTAGGCTGCTTCGTCGGAAGCCAGGAAGTGCACCAGTGCTGCCACCTCTTCGGCTTTTCCGAAGCGTCCCATGGGTACCAGCTTCTTCAGCGACGCCTCGTCGAGATCTTTGGTCATGTCGGTGGTGATGAAGCCCGGCGCCACGGCGTTGACGGTCACCTTGCGGGAAGCAACTTCCTGTGCCAGCGCCTTGGTGGCGCCGATGAGTGCGGCTTTGGCTGCCGAGTAGTTGGTTTGTCCGGGCAATCCCTTGATGCCCGACAGGGATGTCATGTTGATGATTCGTCCCCGGCGGTTTGCCATCATATTCTTCAGCAGGCGGCGGGTGATGTAGAAGAAGCCGTTCAGCGTGGTGTTGAGCACGTCGTGCCACTGTTCGTTCTGCATGAAGACAAGCAGGTTATCGCGGCGGATACCGGCATTGTTCACCAGCACGGAGATATAATCGTCGGGGTGGCTGTTCTCCCACATCTCGAGGGCATGTTCGATGGAAACGGGGTCGGTGGTGTCGAAGGAGAGCAGTTCGGCTGTGCCTCCCTGCTCGCGGATCATTCGAAGGGTCTCTTCGGCAGCCTCACGGTTGGACAGGTAGTTGATGATGACAGGCAGTCCGTCCTGTGCTAGCCTACAGGAGATGGCGCGTCCCAATCCGCGGGAGCCTCCGGTTACAAGTGCATAATCCATATTTTTCTTACAAATACATTTTTGGGTAAACCCTGCATTAAAGGAGGGCAAGTATTGATTGCGGGCGCAAAGATAATCATTTTTGAAATACTCCTCAGGGATGCTCTCTTTTTCTACCCTGTCGACCGTTAGGAGTGGCTGTCTCGCTATGAAAAATCTCTTTTTCATACCATTATTATATGATAGGGTGATTCAATCGCAGTGGCAGAAGTAGCTCAAGCAGCATTGCCGAATGCGCTTTTTTTGATAGAAAAGGGGTAAGAATTGATATTCATTACGGGGCTTATTTCGTCATATTACAAAAAAAACCGATATTTGCGCCATGATTCACATTGAAACCATGTTCAGCATCTTGTGGAAGGGAATTATTATCGGGGTAGTGGTGTCGGCGCCGCTGGGACCTGTCGGTATACTGTGCATCCAGCGTACGCTTAACAAAGGGCGCTGGTATGGGTTTGTCACCGGTCTGGGTGCTTCACTGAGCGACATCGCCTATGCCCTGCTTACGGGCTACGGCATGAGTTTCGTTTTCGACTATGTAAACAAGAATATATTCTTGCTGCAACTGCTGGGCAGCATCATGCTGCTGGCATTCGGTATATACACCTTTCGCAGCAATCCGGTGCGCTCCATCCGTCCGGTCTCGCCCACCAAGGGAACCTATCTGCACAACTTCGTCACCGCCTTTGCCGTCACCCTCTCCAATCCGCTGATCATCTTCCTTTTCATCGGTCTGTTTGCCCGGTTCGCGTTTATCAGCGAAGGGGTGTTGCTCTCCGAAGCGGTGCTGGGTTACGTATCCATTGCGTTGGGCGCCCTGCTGTGGTGGTTTGGCATCACCTTTTTTGTGAATAAGGTGCGCACGCAGTTCAATCTGCGCGGCATCTGGATACTGAACCGAATCATCGGCAGCATCGTCATCGTGGTATCGGTGTTGGGATTCATCTTCACGCTGATGGGCGAATCACTCTACTGACAAAATAACGAATAAATCAATCACTGAACATGAGAATCTTACTGACAGGAGCCAACGGACAGCTTGGCAACGAGATGCGCGTATTGGCTCAGGCACACCCGCAGCACACCTATTATTATACGGATGTGCAGGAGTTGGACATCTGCGACGAGAAAGCCGTCAACCACTTCGTCGCCACCCGTCAGGTGGAGCTGATAGTGAACTGCGCCGCCTATACCGCCGTCGACAAAGCCGAAGACAACCCCTCGCTCTGCCGGCTGCTGAATGCCGATGCACCGGGCATCCTCGCACGTGCTGCCCAGGCAGTGGGCGCCGCGCTGATACACATCTCTACCGATTATGTGTTCGACGGCACTGCCCACCTGCCCTATACGGAGGAGCAGCCCACCTGCCCTAATTCCGTGTACGGCGTCACCAAGCGTGCCGGCGAGCAGGCAGTGATGCAACACTGCACCCGCGCCCTGATTATCCGCACCGCCTGGCTCTACTCGGGCTACGGCAACAACTTCGTGAAGACCATGATTCGGCTGGGACGCGAACGCGACACGCTGGGCGTGGTGTTCGACCAAATCGGCACACCCACTTATGCCGCCGATCTGGCAAACGCCATCTACGCCGCCATCGACCAAGGCGTCGTGCCGGGCATCTATCACTTCAGCAACGAAGGCGTCTGCTCGTGGTACGACTTCACACTTGCCATTCATCGCCTGGCAGGCATCACCAATTGCCGCGTGAGACCGCTGCACACCGATGAATACCCTGCCAAAGCTCCCCGTCCCGCCTATTCGGTGCTGGACAAAACAAAAATAAAGCAGACCTTCGGCATCGAAATCCCTCACTGGGAAGCATCCTTAGCGGTCTGCGTAGCCAAATTATTATCAGAAGAATGAGTCACATCGAAATAGAAAGACGAAGAACCTTCGCCATCATTGCACATCCCGATGCGGGTAAGACATCGCTCACCGAGAAGCTGCTGCTCTTCGGCGGACAGATACAGGTGGCAGGCGCCGTCAAGAGCAACAAAATCAGGAAAACCGCCACATCCGACTGGATGGACATCGAGAAACAGCGCGGCATATCGGTCACCACCTCGGTGATGGAGTTCGACTATCACGACTACAAGATAAACATCCTCGACACCCCCGGTCACCAGGACTTTGCCGAGGATACTTACCGCACGCTGACTGCCGTGGACAGTGTGATCATCGTGGTGGACGGCGCCAAAGGCGTGGAGACACAAACCCGCAAGCTGATGGAGGTGTGCCGCATGCGTAACACGCCGGTTATTATCTTCGTCAACAAGATGGATCGCGAAGGCAAAGACCCCTTCGACCTGCTCGACGAGCTGGAAGAAGAGCTGCATATTGCCGTCCGCCCCTTGTCGTGGCCTATCGAGCAGGGCATGCGCTTCAAAGGTGTCTATAACATCTACGAGCAGAACCTCAACCTGTTTCAACCCTCCAAGCAGGTAGTGACCGAGAAGGTGGAAGTGGATATTCACTCCGGGCAGTTGGACACACATATCGGCAAGCCGCTGGCAGACAAGCTGCGCGCCGACCTGGAGCTGCTGGAAGGTGTCTATTCCGCTTTCGACCGGCAAAACTACTTGGACGGCAAGCTGGCGCCCGTCTTCTTCGGTTCGGCGCTCAATAACTTCGGCGTGCAGGAGCTGCTGGATTGTTTCGTCGAGATAGCCCCCTCCCCTCGCGCGGTACCTGCCATCGAACGCACCGTCAATCCCGAAGAGCCGAAGTTCACCGGCTTCGTGTTCAAGATCACTGCCAACATCGACCCCAACCACCGCTCGTGCATCGCCTTCTGCAAAGTCTGTTCGGGCAAATTCGTGCGCAACGCTCCCTATCTGCACGTGCGGCAGGGCAGAACCATGCGCTTCTCGTCGCCCACGCAGTTCATGGCGCAACGCAAAACCACCATCGACGAGGCATGGGCGGGCGACATCATCGGACTGCCCGACAACGGCACCTTCAAGATTGGCGATACGCTGACCGAAGGCGAGGTGTTGCACTTCCGCGGACTGCCCAGTTTCTCACCCGAGATGTTCAAGTACATCGAGAACGCCGATCCCATGCGGCAGAAACAGCTCTCCAAAGGCATCGACCAGCTGATGGATGAGGGCGTGGCACAACTCTTCGTCAATCAGTTCAACGGGCGGAAAATCATCGGTACCGTGGGGCAGCTGCAATTCGAAGTCATCCAGTATCGCCTGCTCAACGAATACAATGCATCCTGCCGCTGGGAGCCGCTTCACTTGTACAAAGCGTGCTGGATAGAGAGCGACGATGCCCCCGAATTGGACGCGTTCAAAAAACGCAAGTTTCAGTATCTGGCAAAAGACCGCGACGGACGCGATGTGTTCCTTGCCGACAGCGCCTACGTGCTGCAAATGGCACAGACCGACTTCAAACACATCCGATTCCACTTTACCAGTGAGTATTAGGCATATCGCCGGCAAGGTTTTGCCGAGCGCTGCGGATGCCAAAAATAGATATAGCAAATAAATAAAAGGATAAATCAATAAAAAAAGTTGCCATAAACTTGCATAACTTATCTAAAGCAACTATTTTTGCGCACATTAGACGGAGGAACCCAAGAGAGACTCCGTCGCTCAATACCCCAAAAGAAGTCGGATGAAGACAATATTAGTAAGCGGAGGTGCCGGCTTTATAGGCTCACACCTATGCACGAGACTGATAAGTGAAGGACACTACGTCATCTGTTTGGATAACTTATTCACCGGTACACGAATGAACATCATGCACCTGAAGGGTCATCCAAACTTTGAGTTTGTGCACCATGACATCGAACTGCCCTATCACAGGGAAGGCTTAGATGAGATATACAACTTGGCATGTCCGGCATCCCCCGTACATTACCAGTTTGATGCCATCAAAACCATTAAAACATCGGTAGTGGGATGTATCAATATGCTGGGACTTGCCAAACGGACAGGCGCCAAGATCATGCAGGCATCGACCAGTGAAATATACGGCGACCCTACCGTGCATCCGCAAGTAGAATCCTACTGGGGCAACGTCAATCCGATAGGCATCCGTTCCTGTTACGACGAAGGCAAACGATGTGCCGAAACACTCTTCATGGACTACCATCGCCAAAACCATATCCGCATAAAAATCATACGCATCTTCAATACATACGGTCCGCGCATGCTGCCCGATGACGGACGCGTAGTATCAAACTTCGTGGTGCAAGCCTTGCAGAACCGCAACATCACCATCTACGGAACGGGCGAACAGACACGTAGCTTTCAATACATCGACGACCTGATAGAGGGCATGATACGGATGATGGATTCGGAAGACACGTTCATCGGCCCGGTGAACATCGGCAATCCGCACGAGTTCACCATCCGCGAACTGGCAGAGAAAGTCATCGCCGTGAGCGGATCGAAATCCAAAATCGTGTTCGAACCCCTTCCGCACGATGACCCCAAGCAACGGAAACCCGACATCACCCTTGCCAAGGAGAAGTTGCACTGGGAGCCGACCATCGAACTGGACGAAGGGCTGCATCGCATGCTGGATTACTTCAATGATTATCGCATCTGAGAAACAGAGACCAATAAGTATAGTGTTATAACGGGAAAAATAATAGAATCATGAATATGGAAATTAATCCTTCAGAGTATAAGATACTCATCGTTGACGACGTAATGTCCAACGTATTATTATTGAAGGTGTTACTAACCAACGAGAAATTTGGCATTGCCACTGCAACCAATGGTCAACAGGCTTTGGACTACATTGCCAATGCGCCGGTAAAACCCGACTTGATACTGCTGGACGTAATGATGCCCGGGTTGAGCGGATTTGAAGTGGCTGAAAAGCTGAAAGCCAATGCCGATACGGCAGAGATTCCCATCATCTTCCTGACAGCGCTCAACAGTACCACAGACATTGTGAAGGGATTTCAATCGGGAGCGAACGACTTCATCTCCAAACCCTTCAATAAGGAGGAGCTGATCATCCGGGTTACGCACCAAATCTCACTGGTAGCTGCCAAGCGCATCATCGTGAACAAAACCGTGGAACTGCAACGCACCATCTCCGGACGCGACAAGCTCTACTCGGTCATCGCACACGACCTGCGCTCCCCCATGGGAAGCATCAAGATGGTACTCAACATGCTCATCCTGAATCTGCCCCCCGAAAAAATCGGCGCGGAGATGCACGAGCTGCTCACCATGGCGAATCAAACCACCGAAGATGTGTTTGCCCTGCTGGACAACCTGCTGAAGTGGACAAAGAGCCAGATAGGCAAGCTGAACACCGTATATCAGGACATCGACGTGGTAGAAACCGTGGACAGCGTGATAGATATGTTCAATATCGTAGCCGGACTGAAGAAAATTGCCATACGCGTGGATAAACCCGGCAAGCTGCCGGCATCTGCCGATGTGGATATGCTCAAGACCGTGGCACGCAACCTGCTGAGCAACGCCATCAAGTTCAGCAACGAAGGAACGGACATCAATGTCAAGATGGAAGAGAAAGACGGCATGGCTGTAGTCAGCGTACAAGACCACGGATGCGGCATCAGCGAAGAAGGACAGAAGAAACTGCTGCACACCGACACGCACTTCAGCACCTTCGGCACCAACAACGAAGAAGGTTCCGGATTGGGATTGCTGCTCTGCCAGGACTTCGCCGCACGCAACGGCGGCAAGCTGTGGTTCACCTCTGCGGAAGGCGAAGGCTCCACGTTCTACTTCTCCGTACCGCTAAAGAAATAAAGGTTTTATAAAGGATTAATAAAACGTAGATTGGGCGGATTTGCACAGATTAATTTCTGTGCTTATCCGCCCAATCTGCGTTATCTGTGTGCCGTGATTTTATGGGGGGCTTCCTTTCCCGAGTCATTGGAAAGCCTTTCCAATGACTCGGGATAAGCTTTTCCAATGACTCGGGAAAGGCTTTCCAATGACTCGGGAAAGGAAGCTTGTTGTGACGATGGGGTTTTTCAGCTTCGGCGTGCTTCCGCAATGTCTCCCAGCGCTTCCTCGCACTTGGCTGAGATAATGACGAAATCGCCCGATTCGATAACCTCCTTGGGGAAGAGCTTCGACCCCATGCCTACGCAGTACACGCCGGCTTTTATCCACGAAGTGAGGTTCTCTTTCGTCGGTTCCACGCCTCCGGTAACCATCAGCTTCGACCACGGCATGGGAGCCAGCATCCCTTTCACCAGCTTGGTACCCAGCACATCGCCGGGGAACAGCTTGCAAACGTCGCATCCTGCTTCCTGAGCGGTGCCCACCTCGCTCACCGAACCGCAGCCGGGGATATAGGGAATCAGGCGGCGGTTGCACACTCTGGCTATCTCGGGATTGTACAACGGACCTACCACAAAGTTGGCGCCCAACTGGATATAGAGCGCTGCCGTACCCGGATCGACCACCGTACCTACTCCCATTGCCATCTCGGGGCACTCCTTGGCGGCGAACTTCACCACTTCGGCAAACACCTCGTGTGCAAAATCGCCCCGATTGGTAAACTCAAACGCGCGAACACCGCCTTCGTAACAGGCTTTGACCACCTCTTTGGCCATCGTCGCGTCTTTGTGGTAGAACACCGGCACCATGCCGGTGTCTGCCATCTTGCTCATTACTGCTATTTTATCAAATTTAGCCATCTTTCGAATTGTAAATAAAGAGTTATCGTTGTACCCGACCGCTGGCGTCCCCGCCTGCCAAAGCCTCCACCTCATCGGCAGCCACCAGGTTGAAGTCGCCGTTAACGGTGTGCTTCAGCGCCGAAGCGGCAACGGCAAATTCGAGCGCTTCTCCCTGATTGGACTTGGTGAGCAGCCCGTGAATGATACCGCCGGAGAACGCATCGCCTCCACCGACGCGGTCGATGATGGGGTCAATGTCGTAATGCTTCGATTCGTAGAACTCCTCGCCGTTATAAATCATCGCCTTCCAGCCGTTGTGCGTAGCCGAGTAAGATTCGCGCAAGGTCGACACCACATACCTGAACCCGAACTCCTGTGCCATGGCGCGGAAGATGCCTTTGTAACCTTCGGCATCGGTCTTTCCGCCTGTCACATCGGCATCGGGTTTAAAGCCGAGGCAAAGTTCGGCATCCTCTTCGTTGCCGATGCACACATCGACATATTGCATGAGCGGACGCATGACGGATTGTGCTTTCTCTTTCGTCCATAGCTTCTTGCGGAAGTTCAAGTCGACCGACACCGTGACGCCGTGACGCTTGGCAGCCTCACAGGCAAGTCGCGTCAGTTCGGCAGCCCTGTCGGAGATGGCAGGTGTGATGCCCGACCAGTGGAACCAGTCGGCACCTTGCATTATGGCATCGAAGTCGAAGTCGGCAGCCGTCGCTTCGGCAATGGCAGAGTGGGTACGGTCGTAAATAACCTTGCTCGGACGCATGGATGCACCTGTTTCGAGGTAGTAAATACCCACACGGTCGCCACCGCGGGCAATGTGGTCTGTCTTCACGCCATATTTGCGCAGGGCGTTCACTGCCGATTGCCCGATTTCGTGCTTCGGCAATTTAGTTACAAAGTAGGCGTCATGCCCGTAGTTGGCACAACTCACCGCCACATTGGCTTCGCCGCCGCCGTACACCACATCGAACGAATCCGACTGTACGAAGCGGGTGTTGCCCGGTGTAGAGAGCCTTAACATGATCTCCCCCAATGTAACAACTTTCTTTCCCATAATTCTCAGTATTTTAAATTGGTAATATTTTGAAATTGTTGATTCCACGGCCAGAATGGATTCGTGTACGGGCACAAAGATACTATTATTTTTGTTATTGCAATAATTGATGTATTTTTGCGTCCAAAATAAACAAGTAAACTCAATGAATACACACGAACGAATACGCATCAAAGACATTGCCCGCATGGCGGAGGTGTCGGTGGGCACCGTGGACAGGGTGATACATGGACGCAGCGGAGTGTCCGAAGCCAGCCGCAAGCGGGTGGAAGAGATTCTGAAGCAGTTGGACTACCAACCCAACATGTATGCCAGCGCATTGGCAAGCAACAAAAAGTACAACTTCTTCTGCCTGCTGCCCAGCCATCTGCCCGGCGAATACTGGACAGCGGTAGAGGGCGGTATTCAACATGCGTTAGATACTTATACCGACTTCAATATCCATGTACATCTTTCCTATTATGACCCGTACAACTATCAAACGTTTATCGATGCCTCGCACATCATCCTGAACGAACAGCCCGACGGGGTGTTGCTGGCGCCTACCGTTCCGCAATATACGCTGACGTTTACTTCCGAGCTGGTGCGTCGTGCCATACCATATATATATATGGATTCGAACATTCGCGAACAGCCCGCTCTCTCCTTCTTCGGACAGGATTCGCACCGCAGCGGACACTTTGCCGCCCAGATGATGATCCTGCTGTCGCAGAGGGCTACCCATATCGTTATCTTCCGCAAACTCAATCGGGGCATACTGGGTTCCAATCAGCAGGAGCGACGCGAGGTAGGCTTTCGCGCCTACATGCAGCAACACCATCCGCACTGCCAAATCATGGAGCTGAACCTGCATGCCGAGAACGACGCCGAAGATTCGCGCATGCTCGACGACTTCTTCGCGGCACATCCGTATGTGCACAACGGAATCACCTTCAACTCTAAAGCTTATATCGTAGGCGAATACCTGCTCGACCGGCAGCGAACCGACTTCAATCTGGTGGGCTACGACCTGCTGGAACGCAATGTACACTGTCTGCGGCAGGGCAGCATCGACTTTCTGATTGCCCAGCAACCCGAATTGCAGGGTTACGATGCGGTAAAGACGTTATGCGACCACCTCATCTTCAAGAAAGAGGTACCCGCCGAGCACTTGATGCCGATAGATTTGTTGACACGGGAGAACATTGATTTTTATCGCGGATAGACCGACGGAGATCAGTTTCAAATCATGAGCCATGGAAACAATGTACCTGAAGATCAACCCTGCCGACAACGTGGCAGTGGCCATCGCACCGCTCGAAGCAGGCAAACCCATCACTGTCGACGGCGTTTCCATCACACTGCGCGAGGCAATTCCTGCCGGACACAAGTTTGCACTGAAGGATTTCGTCGAAGGGGAAGACATCGTGAAATACGGCTACCCCATCGGACACGCCGTTCAAGCCATTCCCGCAGGCAGCTGGATGAACGAGCACAACATCAAGACCAACCTCTCCGGTCTGCTGGAATATACTTACCACCCGGTAAAAGTCGATTTGAAGATACCCCAACGGCAACTCACCTTCAAAGGATACAGGCGCCGCAACGGCGATGTGGGCATCCGCAACGAGGTGTGGATTATTCCCACGGTGGGTTGCGTGAACGGCATTGTCAACCGGCTGGCAGAAGGGCTGCGCCGCGAAACGGGCAGCGCAGGCGTGGATGCCATTGCCGCCTACACGCACAACTACGGCTGCTCGCAGTTGGGCGACGATCATGAAAACACCCGGAAGATTCTCCGTGACATGGTGCTGCACCCCAATGCCGGCGGTGTACTGGTAGTCGGATTGGGCTGTGAGAACAACCAGCCCGATGCGTTCCGCGAGTTTCTGGGCGACTATGACGAGAGCCGCGTGAAGTTCATGGTGACACAAAACGTGGGCGACGAATATGAAGCAGGCATGACGCTGCTGCGCGAACTTTATGCACAGGCATCCCGGGACGAACGTACGGATGTGCCGATAGGCGAACTGCGCGTAGGGCTGAAGTGCGGCGGCTCAGACGGATTCTCGGGCATCACTGCCAATCCGTTGCTGGGCATGTTCTCCGATTTCCTGATTGCACAGGGAGGCACCGGCGTACTGACCGAAGTGCCCGAAATGTTTGGCGCCGAAACCATTCTGATGAACCGTTGCCGCACGCCGCAACTCTTCGAACAGACGGTAAGGCTCATCAACGACTTCAAAGAATACTTCCTCTCGCACGGCGAGCCGGTAGGCGAGAATCCCTCGCCGGGCAACAAAGCCGGAGGCATCTCCACACTCGAAGACAAGGCTTTGGGTTGCACGCAGAAATGCGGCAAGAGCTATGTGGAAGGGGTATTGCCCTACGGCGAACGCCTGCAGGTGAGAGGGCTGAATCTGCTCTCGGCACCCGGCAACGACCTGGTGGCTGCCACGGCGCTGGCATCGTGCGGCTGCCACATCGTTCTCTTCACCACCGGACGGGGAACTCCTTTCGGCACCTATGTTCCCACCATGAAGATATCGACCAACTCTGCCCTGGCTAAGAACAAGCCCGGATGGATAGACTTCAATGCCGGCGTCATCGTAGAGGGCGAACCCATGACCGTTACGCTCGAACGTTTCATCGGCTACATACTCCGTGTGGCAAGCGGCGAGCCGGTCAACAACGAGCAAAAAGGATACAGGGAGATAGCCATCTTCAAGACAGGAGTTACCTTGTAAATTTACCCCCTCCTAAATGTAATTGACCCCTATAAAGAAAACGGCGGGCGAAGCTTTCAGTGCTTCGTCCGCCATTTTTCATTTGATTTCGATTTCTTCCTTCATGTCTATTTCTTCGCCATTGTGGTCGTAGAAGAAATATTGCAGAAATGCTAACTGCTGGTCGGGAATAATCTTAATACCGAATCCATACTTCAGTTGCCATTGTCGTTTCAGAGAAACAAGTCCCTGATTGACATAAGCATAGATGTAGGGGTGGATGTGTAACGAGAATTTTCTAATCTTCAACTTGTTGACTAAGTAATCAATCTTACTCTCCAGCATGTCCGTAAAGAGGATGGACGACTTGATTTTGCCTTTGCCAAAGCAGGTAGGGCAGACTTCTGAGGTGTTGACATCCATTGCCGGACGCACTCGCTGACGCGTAATCTGCATCAATCCGAACTTGCTCAGCGGCAGGATGTTGTGACGTGCCCTGTCTTTCTGCATGTTTTGGCACATACGTTCGTAAAGCTTCTGGCGATTTTCGGCTTGGTTCATGTCGATGAAGTCCACCACAATGATGCCGCCCATATCGCGCAGGCGGAGTTGGCGTGCCAGTTCGTCGGCGGCTCCCAGATTCACTTCGAGTGCATTGGCTTCCTGTCCGTTGGCATTCTTGGTGCGGTTGCCGCTGTTCACGTCAACCACATGCAATGCTTCGGTGTGTTCAATAATCAGGTAAGCCCCACTCTTGTAGGAGATGGTTCTGCCGAACGATGCCTTGACTTGCTTCGTAATGCCGAAATTGTCATAGATGGGAAGCTGCCCTTTGTACATCTTCACGATGCCTGCCCGTTCGGGTGCAATCAGTGAGACGTAGTCTTTGATCTCATGATACACGGCTTCGTTGTTGACGTGTATGCTTTCGAAAGAGGGGTTGAACAAGTCGCGCAACAGTCCCACGGCGCGGCTGGTCTCTTCGAAAATCAGGGCAGGCAGTTTGGTTGCTTTCTGTACTTTTACGATCGCATCCTCCCAGTGTTTTACCAATACTTTAAGCTCTCCGTCAAGCTCGGCTACGCGCTTCCCTTCTGCCACGGTGCGTACAATAACCCCGCAATTGCGCGGTTTAATGCTCATCAGCAGTTGTTTGAGGCGGGCGCGTTCTTCGCTCGACTTAATCTTTCCGGATACGGAAACCTTGTCGTTGAAAGGCATCAGCACGAGGTATCTTCCTGCGAACGACAGTTCGGAGGTGAGTCGCGGACCTTTGGTAGAGATGGGTTCCTTAATGATCTGCACCACCACTTCTTGTCCCACCTTGAGTGTATCGGACACGGTGCCGCTCTTATCGAGGTCGGGAAGGATGGTTGCTTTAGAGATTTGGGGTACTTTCTTTTTGTCGCTTAAAGTTTGTCTTACGAACTTCTCTAAAGAGTTGAATTGCGGACCTAAGTCCTGGTAGTGAAGAAAAGCATCCTTCTCGTAACCCACGTCCACGAAGCAGGCATTTAGTCCGGGCATCAGCTTCCTGATGCGTCCTAAATAGATGTTGCCCACAGCGTAGGAGATATTTCTCCCTTCGCTTTGCAGTTCCACTAAGCTCTTGTCTTCGAGCAGAGCAATGGAAACCTCTTTGGGCTTTACGTCTACAACGAGTTCGCTTGTCACAATTTAAGATGTTTTAGTTAGTTAATAAACAAAGGGACAAACCAGCAAACAACAAGACAACAAGGTGTGTTCCCTCGTCCCCTTGCCGACTTACTAATTTGTCCCTTTTGTCTGTGTTAGACCAAGAAATTATTTCTTACTTTTATGTCTGTTCTTTCTCAGTCTTTTTTTACGCTTGTGCGTCGACATTTTATGTCTTTTTTTCTTTTTTCCGCTTGGCATTTCTTTAATACTTTAAAATTGGGATTAATATAGTTTTACTATTACTTCTTTACTTCCGTCATAAACGTCTTTGCCGGCTTGAATGCGGGAATGTTATGCTCCGGGATAATAATCGTTGTATTACGCGAGATGTTACGCGCCGTTTTTTGCGCCCGCTTCTTTACAATGAAACTTCCGAAACCGCGCAAGTAAACATTCTCATCTCTTGCCAACGAATCTTTAATTGACGTCATAAATGCCTCAATCGTAGCGAGGACATTTTCTTTTTCGATGCCGGTGCTTTTCGCGATCTGGTTTACAATATCAGCTTTTGTCATATCGTTATTATTATTACTTAGTTCCTAATTTTTTGGACTGCAAATATATAGCTTTTATTATTCTCCCAAAAATATATTCTCGAGATTTTTCTAAAAAACTACGGCGCCGACAGATATTCATTGCAAAAGTACTATTTTTGCCGCCATGAACATCAACTTCAGCACCCGTTTAATAGACTGGTACGCCGACCACAAACGGCATTTGCCCTGGCGTGAAACAAGCGATCCGTATCGGATCTGGATTTCGGAGATTATCTTACAGCAGACACGTGTCGCACAGGGGTACGACTATTTCCTGCGGTTCATCCATCGTTTCCCCGATGTCCGTTCGCTTGCCGAAGCGTCCGACGAAGAGGTGATGAAGTTGTGGCAGGGGCTGGGCTACTATTCGCGGGCGCGTCATTTGCACCAGGCTGCCGGAAGTATGCAGGGCGTGTTCCCGAGTACTTATGCCGAAGTACGGGCATTGAAAGGAGTGGGCGATTATACGGCGGCTGCCATCTGTTCCTTTGCCTACAATATGCCTTGTCCGGTGGTCGACGGCAACGTATATCGCGTGTTGGCACGCTATTTCGGCATCGACACCCCCATCGACACCACCAACGGCAAGAAGCTTTTTGCCGCGCTTGCCGACGAAATGCTCGACCGCCAACGTCCTGCCGTTTACAACCAAGCCATCATGGATTTCGGGGCGTTGCAGTGCACGCCGCAATCGCCCGACTGCTTGCAGTGTCCGCTCGTCGACGGGTGCGTGGCTGCCCGCGAAGGACGCACGGCGCAACTGCCGGTCAAACAGCACAAGGTAAAGACATCCTGCCGGTACCTCAATTATATATATGTACGGGCGCGCGCGAACGAAAAGGAATACACCTTCCTGAAGAAGCGAACCGCCAATGACATCTGGCAGAACCTATACGAATTTCCGCTGATAGAGAGTGATGCGCCGCTTTCCGAAGAGGCGTTTAAACGCCTCCCCCAACTCAGCCTGCTCTTTGCGGCGGACGAACTGTCGACGTTGCACGTGCTTTGTCGCGATGTGAAACACGTACTCACGCACCGCATCATCTACGCCAACCTTTACGAGGTTACGCTCTCCGAGTCATCCGCCGCTTTGACCGATTACATCAAAGTCGATGTGAATGAATTGGGCGAATATGCCGTACCCCGACTGATACAAACTTTTATCGAGACCTGTATCGGATAAGCAGATAGTTCGACTTGTAGTCATCCTTCTCTCTAAACAGATAAGAAGAGACTCTCTCCGAGATAGCGCTGAGAATGAAGATATTCAATCGGTCGGTTCATGAAACGGTTTTGTTATGAAACATCATGTGTCTGTTTGTTGTAATCGCGTGTTCCCTCTTCTAAGGATGCGCGCATTCGTCGCGGTTATCTCCTGCGGGGGGAAAGAGTGACTCTACTGCCTGATGCAGCGAACACTGAATGCATAACCTCGTTGGCACTGGTCGCGACGAATGTCGGTGGATACCATTCTGATGCGTCCCGCATAACCCACTCCTGCGGGGGAACACGACCAATAGTTGGCATTCACTCCGGGTGTGTCTAAACTACCGCTTGTTTGGTGTCTCCAACCTGATTCGGAAAGGAAACGCACCGTAGATGGCATCTCACCGTCTTCAAAATGCGCGGAAGCATCCGTCGTGGCATTGGCTCCTACAAACCATCCGTTGGAGATTTCGTACATGCCGTAGGTTTCCGGATACACTGATACGCCGGCGAACGTCCCATATTTGACATTCGTACCCTGTCCCAACAAATCGCTCAACTCGGCGGCGGTGGGCATCCGCCATTTGCCTGTTACCCAGCCTTGGTCGGTGATGTATCGGCAGATGTCGCCTTTGCCGGTGGTTGCGTCATAACCCACACCCCGATAATCTACCATAAACTGGTCTACGGTGGGGTCTTGCGTGCGACCGGTGGTGACGTAGGGAACGGCATCCCAGCTGGCGGGTTGGGTTGCCATGGGATAATACACGATGCTATTAGCCGCACCACTGGCAGTACTGGAGAAGAAGCGGACATCGCCGTTGCTCAACGGCGACCCGTTGACAGCCACCAGCGACCCAAATCGGAAGAACACGCCTTGTACGTTGGCAGGTATGCTACTGTTGTCGGCAGCACTTTCGGCAAAGGTGAGTTTGTTGGCAAGGTCATAGCCGCTTTTGCCTTCGGTGCTTACGGCGATGACATTGCTATACGCCCACACATCCCTTTGTTGCGTCACCTTTACCGTGTAGGCGAAGCGTCCTGCGGAGACCTTCACGTATGCGGTTCGGTCGGTGGCACCGTCGGCACTGTTTCCGGCAGTGGTGTAGAGGGAGAGTGCAGTGCCTGCTTCGTTGATGCTGCCGGTGGCAGCGCCGGTCAGCGAGGTGGCAGTAGTGGTGCCGTAGTGCAGGGTGAGCCAAGCGGAGGCACTCGTTTGTGCGGTGCAGTCGGCATCGTCGTAGACGGCGGCAGTCCATCCGGTGGCGACATCGGTCTTCAGGGTGAGCAGGTTGCGGTTGTCGGTCAGGGTGGTGATGATGCCGCAGGGCACGGTCACCGCCTGCCGGTCGACGGAGAGATAGCTGTTCTTGTCGAACATGATGTTGCCAGCATCGCTCTCTACCTGCATGGTGATGCCGGTGGCGATGTTCATTGCCGGATAGGCAAAGGCTTCGGCGGCGGTGGCGTATCCGGCGCTCAACACGGCGGTGATGTTCACCGTGTAGCGATGGTTGCGCAGCAGGGGCAGGTAGGTAACGGCGGTACCGACACCACCCGCCTGTGTGGCGAAGTCGACGCGATAGAAGGTCTCTGTGGCACTTCCGTTGTAGTAGCCGCCCACCACGAGGCAGG
>JAISGR010000134.1 GCA_031262995.1 Prevotellaceae bacterium
ATGCGGATGGATTTTCTTTTGCCGTTTTCAATCCGCAGAACGAAAATATCTCCTGCTTCGACAGGGCTATCGACGATACAGTGTCGATCGCAGCCAATGTCAAGCGGGCGTTTCGCGAGATGGAATGGCTCAAACGTCCGTTTATGACGGTGAACGTCCTCACGGTCGGGCAGCGGTTTACCCTTGTGCCGCTGGAGTTCTTCGAAGACGAACAAACCGAACAGCTCTTCTATTACAACCTCCCCAAACAGAACAACGAGTGGGTGCACTACAACATCCTCAAGCGGCAGAACAGCGTGGTGCTGTTTGGCATGGACGGCAGCGTGCACGACCTCTTCGAAGAACAATACGCCCACTGCAACTTCTATTCGCATGCCGCCGTGCTGATTGATGAGTTTGCCGTCCGCAGCCGTGCCACCGATGCCAATAAACTTTACGTATGTGTGCATGCCCAGGCAGTCGACCTGTATGCTTTCCGCGGCGGCAACCTGATATTGGCTAACGCTTGTGCGTGCAAGCTCACTGCCGACCGCCTCTACTACATCCTCTCCGTGTGGAAGATGTTGGGATTCGAGCAGGAACGCGATGAGTTGCACCTCTGCGGCGACCTGCCCGAGAATGACCGGCTGCCCGTCGAACTGCAACAATACATCAGGCAACTCTACACCTTGTCGCCTGCCCGACACTTGGACTTATACGCCGTCAGCTCATGCGGATAATCGGTGGAACCTATAAACGCCGCCGGTTCGACGTGCCACGCAACTTCAAGGCACGCCCCACGACCGACTTTGCCAAGGAAAGTCTTTTCAACGTGCTCTCCAACTATATTGATTTCGAAGCCGACCGCCCCGTTGCGCTCGACCTCTTTGCCGGCACCGGCAGCATTACCGTCGAACTGTTGTCGCGCGGCTGCCAACGGGTGGTGTGCGTCGAACTCGACCGCGACCATCATGCCTTTATCTGCCGCATCTTGCGCGAGTTGAAGGCGGACAATTGCCTGCCCGTGCGGGGCGATGTATTCAAGTTTATACACCACAGTCGACACGAGGAGTACGACCTCATCTTTGCCGACCCTCCCTACGAACTTGCCGAGCTTGCCACACTTCCCGACCTTGTCTTCGGGCAGCAACTGCTTAAACCCGGCGGCATATTTGTGTTGGAGCACGGCAGGAAGAACACGTTCGACACCCATCCACACTTTCTGGAGCACCGCGTCTACGGAAGCGTAAACTTCTCTTTCTTCCGGGCTGAGGCAGAATAAGGGAAAGCAGAACGGCACGCCCTGCGCAGGTGTGCCGTTTGCTTTTTCCATGTAGAATTTATCTGCGGATTTATACAAACCTGTGTTTGTATGCCTTGCCGTGTATAACTATTGCCTAAAACTAAATTCGGTTTAATAGGTCGCATTAGACACTCATCGACAATAACGGTTAGGTGAGGGGGAAGTGTATTCGAGATTGTAAAGAAATGTGTTGCAAAGGTGAGGAATAATGCGTGAACAAAAAAAAAAAAACGATAAAGAACCTTAATGTAAGGATATTACCTGAATAACATCGGTGCAAACATCGATAAGTAGATGCGCCAGTTGCGCCAGATGTGTCCGCCTTCGTTCTCGAAATACTCGTATTTATAGCCATGTTCAGCGAGTGTCCTCCACCCATGGAGAGACCGGCGATGGCGCGGGCGGATTTTCTTTTGATGACGCGGTAATTGCCCTCAACAAACTTCACGATGTCGGGGAATGCCAGTTCGTAGGATGTCTTGGGTTGTACCATCCCCTGCAAGGGCTGTCCGTCTGTGCCGCGCGGCACGTTCTGTACGGCATACAAATCGCCGGGATTCCCCTTGATGATGAAGATGTTGGTCACCGAAACCACATCCCGGTTCAGATCGACGCCATTACTGTCTCGCTACCTTAATATGACCATATCACGATGCTTGATATGACCATATCACGGCGTTTGATATGACCATATCACGGCGTTTGATATGACTATATCACGATGCTTGATATGACCATATCACGGTGTTTGATATGACCATATCACGATGCTTGATATGACTATATCAAAGTCGTTTGATAAGGTGGCGGCGCACCATGCTTAGTCCCGCACAAAGTTTTGCCCTGCTCTTTCTTATATCGAACTCACGTTAATCTTGAGCAGGAAATGCCTACTTTTGTGCAATCATTTACTAAAACACCATGATACCCATGAAAAGAATCAATCAACTGTTCGCCCTCTCCGGCATCCTCATCGTGTCGGCGGCATGCACAACGGGGCAGAAGCCGGAAAAAGTATCGGCGCTGATGGGGCACGAAGAGGAGATTACGGCGCTGATAGCCCGTATGACGCTCGAAGAAAAAGTGAACATGTTGCACGGCAAGCACATGTTCTCCTCGGCAGGCGTGGAACGTCTGGGCATTGCCGATATGGAGTATGCCGACGGTCCCTTCGGCATCCGCGAAGAGATGGAGCCGAACTCGTGGAAGCCGTTGGGATTGGCTACCGATTCTGCCACTTTCTTCCCCACCGGATCGGCGCTGGCTGCCACCTGGAGCGAAGCGCTGGCTTACGATTATGGCGTCGGCATGGCGAAAGAGGCTCGCCTGCGGGGCAAGGACATGATTCTGGGTCCTGCCATCAACATCCAGCGACTGCCCACCGGCGGACGTACCTACGAGTACCTGAGCGAAGACCCGGTGCTGAGCGCCGCCCTGTCGGTGCAGTACACCCTCGGCTCGCAGGACAACGGAGCTGCCGTCTGCCTGAAGCACTATGCACTCAACAATCAGGAGAACGACCGCGGAAGCATCGATGTGAAGGTCTCTGCCCGTGCCATGCGCGAAATCTACCTGCCCCCCTTCGAGGCGGCGGTCAGGGAGGCGGATGCCTACGGCGTGATGGCGGCTTACAACAAGGTAGAAGGCTACTGGTGTTCGGAGAACGAGCTGCTGCTCAACCGCATCCTGCGCGACGAGTGGGGGTTCCGGGGCATGGTTATCTCTGACTGGGGCGGCGTGCACTCCACCGTGGGCGCCGTGACGAGCGGTTTAAACGTCGAGATGCCCGGCTCACGCTACATGGGAGCGGCGCTGCTCGATTCCGTCAAGGCAGGTGTCGTGCCGGAGAGCGTCATCGACACCCGTGTCAGAGAGATTCTGCGGGTGCGCCTTGCCATCGCGCCGGTACCGGCAACGGAGGCAAACAAGGTGATGTCCTCGCTGCCCGCGCAGCAGCAGATAGCTGATGAGGTGGCTGCTCACTCCATCGTGCTGCTCACGAATGACGGCGACCTCCTGCCGATCGACCCGATGAAGGTGAAGCGCATTGCCGTGATTGGTGACAACGCCGTGCGCCGGCAATCGCAGGGCGGCGTGGGCGCCGGCGTGAAGGCTCTCCGCGAAGTCACACCGCTGGAGGGCATCACCAACCGCTTGCAAGGGAGCGGCGTCACAATCCGGTGGGCACAGGGTTATCGCTACTACAGCATGCGCGACCGCTACGCCCGCGTTTCGCCTTACTCGGATGCTGACCCGAAGCTGATGGCTGAGGCGGTGCAACTGGCAAAGTCGTCGGACTTGGTCATCTTTGTCGGCGGGAACAACCGCGAAGTAGAAACCGAGGGAAGCGACCGGACAAGCATCACCCTGCCTATGGGACAGGATGAGTTGTTGCAACAGCTGGCTGCCGCAAATCCCCGTATCGTGGCTGTGATGGTGACCGGAGCACCCCTCGACCTGCGCCGTGCGCAACAGGTGTCGCTGGCGATGCTCATCTCGTGGTTTAACGGCTCGGAGGGCGGCAATGCGTTGGCAGATGTGCTGCTGGGCAAGGTTTCGCCGTCGGGTAAACTGCCCTTCACCTTCCCGCTCCAACTGGAAGATTCGCCTGCCTACAGCCTGAAGGTCTATCCGCAGCAGGCAAGGCAGCAGCAAGGTGATGTCTTTGTGAATCTGGTCGACAAGAAAGAGGCGGCACAAGAGAGCGGTCCCGTGGCAGACTATGCCGAGGGTATCTTCGTGGGCTACCGCTGGTTCGACACCAAGGAGGTGCCCGTGCTCTATCCCTTCGGACATGGTCTCTCGTACACCACCTTTACCTATTCCGACCTGCAAGTCAGGGCAGATGATACTTATCTCTATGCAACACTGCAACTGAGTAACGACGGTTCCCGCAACGGCGAGGAGGTGGTGCAGCTCTACGTAGGCAGACCCGGCTCCAAGATTGAACGTCCGCTCAAAGAGCTGAAAGCCTTCCGACGCATCGCGCTCCAAGCCGGCGAGAAGAAGGCGGTGGAGATACAAATCCCGCTGGAGAAGCTGCGTCACTGGGACGAGGCTGCCAACGACTGGAAGTTGGAACCCGGCTCGGTAGACGTGCTGATAGGAAGCTCTTCGCAGAACATCCGCCTGACGGGCACGGTGCAGATTGCCGCCCGATAAGGCTTGTTCTTACTATCGGTTATTAAAACCCTTGCGGTACGGGCATAAAAAAAGGAGTACCGCTGTACTCCAACCTTTGTTAACCTTAAATCTAATACTATGAAAAACACACTGCAAAGGTACGGGCTTTTGCGGCATCTGCAAATTATCTAAGCGAAAAAGTATGTTTTATAACATGCTTTAATAATGTGCTCCCTCCTATTAAAGCTCTATAACGTTTTTGCTTGGTAAAAGAGTGGCTTGGGCAAAGATTTTCCATTGGGACAGAGGCCTTGCCTCATAGAAACAGAAGCGATATTCCATTGAGGCAGAAGCGTTGTTCCATTAGGAGAAACGCCTGTACTGATAAGGAAAACAGGTGAAATCTTTAAAATCTGCAAATGACGCATAATATCTTTTAATAATTATGGGCATCATTTTCGGGAACGGATAGAATGCTTTTATTTTGCAACAGAAAAAGCAAGTGAGTATTCACAAGGTACAAGTTCGCAAATCTTTAGTTCGTTGGGAAACAGTCTGTTGCGGAGATTTGTCGGTTTATAACAGAGTAGCTGTGATTTACTACAATAGCTTAGCTTACAAAAATAGAAAAGGTTATAAAAGTAAATATTCAATCGGTTTGTTTTCAGAAATTTTGCCCCACCCCCAAGGGGTAAAATTGGAATCGCTTCTTGTCTGTGAAGATAGGGAGCTTTTCTTTTTTTAGCTCACTGCTTCACAATATCCTCAAAGTCGGCTTCCAGTTCGCTGTTCCGTTCAAAGTCCCACAGTGTGAGGCTGCGGATTTGGTAGAAATAGTACCAATAATAAAAGAGTTCGGAGATGTGCTTTTGGCGGGCGCTGTCTTTGGAGTTACGCGCATCATTCAGTTCGAGGGTGCTGATTTGTCCGATCATAAAAGTTTCGATGCTTGTTTTGTACCGTTTCTCGGCAATGCTGTCGGCTTCTCGGGCAATGTCCAACTGCTGTGCCTGGTTGTTGAAGTTTGCCACCAGCAGAAAGATGTCCTGATTGAAGTTCATCTGTTCCTGTTTGATTTGCGAGAGCACCACTTCGCGGTTGCTTTTGGCTACGCGCACCTTGCCCCGCCGTTTACCCCAGTCGAGAATGGGAATGGATATGCCCAGCGATACCACCTGATTGTCTACCAGGTCGCGATAGGAGTCGGCAAACAGCTTGTTGGCGCCCGTAAACCCGACACTGGCTGTCAGGCTGATGCTGCGCAGGTTGCCGCGGGCGGTAGCAACGGCGTAGTCGGCTTCGAGCTGTCGGCGGCGGATATTCTGTGCAAAGGAATTGCGGTCGAGCGCTTTGTTCAGCACGACATTATAATCCATGCTGATGTCGGGCGCCGACTGCGGCGCCACCGGAACGAGTGTCTCATCTTCGGACAAACCGAGGAAGGAACGAAGCTGAAACATCTGCGTGCTGTAATTGCTCTCGGCATCTGTCACGTCGGCTTTGCCCTGCAAGGCATTCAGTTTGAGTTGCAACAGGTCGTTCTCCGAAATCTGTCCCATCTTGCGTTTGGCAATGGCTACCTCGTACAGGCGGTCGGCGTTCAGCTTGTTCTGGCGGGCAGTGCTTAGACTTTCCTTTGCCAGCAGCAGGTTGAAGAAGTAGTTGATGGTCTTGATGGTCACCTCCTCGGTCGCGGTAATGAAGGTGGCTTTTGCTTCGGCATAGCGCACCGGCTCGATGCGGCGGTGCCATTTTGTGTCGTTCACACCGAAGATGGGCTGTACCAATTGCAGGCTGACGGGGATAGAGACGAAGTGCTGAAGCTTGTTCCCGTTGAACTGCTTCATGTAGTCGAGCGACGAAATCAGCGAGAGCTTACCGCCGGTCAACCAAATGTTCTGGTCGATGGAGAGTGCTCCGTTCAGCCCGATGTAGTTATTCCTGATAGGGTCAAACGAGGCGTCAGAGTTCTGATACAGTGAATAGGTTTTGCTGTAGGCGGGAAGTGTACCCGTCAGATTCACTTCGGGTAACAGGTCGGCACGGAAGGTGCGATACTCCCAGTAGGCAGTCTTTAACTGATTGAGGGCTACGGCAGCATCGACCGACTGAAAACGTGCCAGTGCGATGGCTTCCGACAGGGTGATGATGCGTTCATGCGCAACCGAATCCGACGATTCTTGTGTCGTGACAGTGGAGCCTGACGGTGTTGTTTGCGCCATAGCACCGACAGCAAACAGCAGTAAACTTGCGAGTAGGGTATTCTTTTTCATTGTGTAGCTTATATTTTCCTATCCGCAAGGCAAAGAGTGTGCCAAAGCAAAAGAACACCTGCTGTGGGTGCAGGTGTTCATTTTCGGGCAGTTGCGTTGTTCGGATACGGACACGCTTCGACTGCCGACTGTTCTTTCGGAATCTTCCGATATTCGTGATCGATGCTTGGAGTAACGTCGCCGGCGCGCTATAATCCCTTCTTCTCCTTGGTAAGATCAAAGCTGGCTTCGACTACGTTTACCACGTAATCACCCAGCTTCTCGCACTCGCCGATGATGTCCATATAGTGCACTCCCATCTGATAATCGTACTCCTTGTTGTTTACGTCCAGGATGTTCTGGTTCTTCAGTTGGTTGCGATAGTTATTTATCTCGTGCTCTATATTATAGGTCTTGTTTATATCTCCCGGCTGGTGTTCGGGATTCTCCAGAATGCCTACCATTTGTGCAAGGGCATCGTCGGTCAGTTTCATCATGAAGTGAATGTGATCATACTGCTTCTCGATAAAGTCCAGATTGGTTTGCCGCTTGCGGTTGATGGTACGGGCAAGGTTGTAGCAACTGTCGCCGATGCTTTCAATCTCGGTAATCTCACGCAGCATGGATCGTATCTGAATCTTACTTTCCGAACTGAGTCGTCCTTCCGACACCTGATTGAGGTAGTTGCCGATCTCCAGTTCCATGCTGTCGCTGATGTTTTCGTACTTCTCTATCCGGCTGAACAATCGGTTGAAGTCGTCGTCTTTCTCGGTGTGCAGCAGGTTGCGTACCAGATTGAACATGCGGTGCGTCCGCTCGGCAAAAAGGTGAATCTCTTTCTGCGCCTGCACAATAGAGAGTTCGGCAGTAGAGAGCATACCACCCGTGATGTAGCGCAGGCGATACTCTTCGTCGGTTTCTTTCTGCGGAATGATGGCGCATACGGTGCGTTCGATGAACTTCACTAACCAAATCATGATAAGCACGTTACATACGTTGAAGCAGGTATGGAATGCCGAAAGCTTGAACGACACAGCCACTGCCGGGTCTTGGGTGCCGAACAGCGTATCAATCAACCACGACACACCTTCGGTAAAAGGCTTGAACAGACAGAGCACCCAGATGACGCCGAACACATTGAACACCAAGTGCGCCAATGCCGCTCGTCGTGCCTGCGTATTGCCGGTGAGCGCCGCCAGATTGGCGGTTATCGTGGTGCCGATGTTCTCACCCAGAACCAATGCCGCCCCCAGGTCGAAACTGATCCAGCCGTTGGCACACATAATGAGTGTTATTGCCATGGTAGCAGCCGATGCCTGTACAATCATCGTCAGTACCGTACCGATAACAACAAAAAGCAAAATGGAGAAGACCCCCATATCGGTGTAGCTTTGCACAAATGCCAGCATGTCGGGATTGGCTTCCAAATCAGGTGCATTGCTCTTGAGTTGTGCAAGTCCCATAAAGAGAAACGAGAATCCGAACAGAAACTCGCCGATCGACTTGCGTTGGCTCTTTTGTGAAAAAATGAGAGGAATGGCAAATGCCAGCAAAGGAAGGGCAAATGCGGCAATATCTACCTTAAAGCCCAGTGCGGAGATAATCCACGCCGTGACCGTGGTGCCAATATTGGCACCCATAATCACACCGATGGATTGGGTGAGCGACAATAAACCGGCATTCACGAAACTTACCACCATGACGGTAGTGGCAGAGGAGGATTGAATCAGCGCAGTAATCAACATGCCGGTCAGCACGCCGGTCACGCGGTTAGTAGTCATTGCCGTAAGTATTCTGCGCAGGCGGTCACCCGCAAACTTTTGAAGCCCTTCGCTCATTATCTTCATTCCGTACAGGAAAAGAGCTAACGAGCCGAGTAGCTTTAAAAAATCATAAAAAGAGTAGTCCATTTTACTTTTATTAAACGATTTATATCACATTTGTTGTTGTGTGTTTTTCTTTAACGTATAATCCCACTTAACTTAAAGCGATATGAATAATAAGGTGAAAATATGGTGCAAAAATAATAATAATAGCGAATACTTCCCTATTGGAAGTACACTTTTAGAAATATATGAGGGCTTTCAGCTCGATTTCCCCTATCCGGTAGTGAGCGCCAAAGTGAATAATCGCTCCGAAGGACTGAGATTCCGTGTCTATAATAATAAGGATGTAGAGTTTCTCGATGTGCGTACATCGTCGGGCATGCGTACTTATGTACGCTCACTCTGCTTCGTCCTCTATAAGGCGGTTCACGACCTTTATCCTACCGGCAAGCTGAACGTAGAGCATCCGGTGTCGAAGGGTTACTTTTGCAACCTGCACATCGGACACAGCGTGATGCAGGCAGATGTCGATGCCATCAAACAACGCATGAACGAGATTGTAGCTGCCGACATGCACTTCCGCCGCACCGAGTGTCACACCGAAGAGGCAATACGTATTTTTGGAGAACAAGGCATGGATGACAAGGTGAAGCTGCTCCGGACAACAGGAAGTCTGTACACCTATTATTATACGCTCGGTGAAACGGTAGATTACTATTATGGCAATCTGGTTCCGTCCACCGGTTATCTAAAGCTGTTCGACCTTGTGTTGTACGACGACGGTTTGTTGTTGCGCGTGCCGAACCGTTCCCATCCCGACCGGTTAGAAGAGGTTGTCCGACAAGAGAAAATGCTCGACGTGTTCAAAGAGCATGTCCATTGGAATCACATCATGGGGCTGAGCAACGTGGGCGACTTCAATCTGGCGTGCGCTGCCGGACATGCCACCGATCTGATTAATGTAGCCGAAGCGTTGCAGGAGAAAAAGATTGCCCGTATCGCCGACGAGATATACCGCCGCGGACAGGAAGGTAAACCGGTGCGGGTGGCGCTGATTGCCGGTCCGTCGTCGTCGGGCAAAACGACCTTCAGTAAGCGACTGTCGGTGCAGCTCATGACCAATGGACTGATACCTTATCCCATCTCGCTGGACAACTACTTCGTGGAGCGCGAACAGACGCCGCGCGACGAGAACGGTGATTACGACTACGAATCGCTTCATGCACTCGACCTTGACCTCTTTAACCGTCAATTACAATCGCTCTTGCGGGGTGAGGAGGTGGAACTGCCCCGCTTCAACTTTGCCACCGGTAGCAAGGAGTATCGGGGGGACAAACTGCGACTGAACGACAACATGATATTGATCATGGAGGGCATACACGCCCTGAACCCGGAACTTACTCCGCAGATACCTGCCGAAAGCAAGTATAAGATATATGTATCGGCGTTGACCAGCATCTCTCTGGATGATCACAACTGGATTCCTACCACCGACAACCGGTTGGTGCGGCGCATCATCCGCGACTTTAATTACCGCGGCTACTCGGCACAAGAGACCATCTCGCGCTGGGAAAGCGTGCGCGCCGGCGAAGACCGCTGGATATTCCCCTATCAGGAACATGCCGACGTGATGTTCAATTCAGCATTGCTCTTTGAGTTTGCCGTACTCCGCTCACACATCGAACCCATACTGAACAATGTGCCGCGCAACTGTCCCGAGTATGCAGAAGCCTATCGGCTGCTGAAATTTATAAAATATTCTACTCCGATACAGGATAAAGAGATACCTCCCACCTCGCTCATACGCGAATTTCTGGGTGGTAGTAGTTTTAAGTACTAAAAAGATTGCTTACATTTGCCCCAATTATAATGATGGGATCGTAGAGATTCCGTAATGTTTGTTGTATATGAAAAGAGTCATTGTTTTCCTTTTTGTTTTTATTTGTGGTGTTACCGTTCTCTTCGGGCAAACTGCCGCCAGCCGAGCCGACGACCTGCTCAAACAGGCTAAGGCACAATTAGAACAAAATGAATATGTAAAAGCCCGCTCCATCTATCTGAAAGCCTACGAACAGTACGCAGGTATCGGAAACTATGCGAAGCTGGTGGAGTGCGGACTGAAAGTCAGCTCCCTCTACCGGCGTGAAGGACTGTACAACTACGCGAACCAACTCTGTATCGGCGTGGATTACCAGCTGATGACCGGCGAAAAGAAAAACGGAAATTCCATGCCGGCTCTGCGATTCCTGCTGAACGAAGAACGCATGCAGCTTGCCATCGCCCAGAAAAAGGCGGATAATGCACGCTACGCACTCTCCCTGATGGAGAACAACGCGAAGGCTGCCAAGAACGATACCATCAACGACAAGCTGCTCTATGTCAAGACCATTTATTATTACTCCTTCGGCATGAATAAAAAGGGCGACGAAAGCTTTGGCGAACTGATTAATAAATATAAGGAGCAGAACAACCGCGAGAAATTAGACGAGGTGTACCGCAACTTTATCGAATCGGCGGTGAAAGCGGACAATGCCCCGCTCGTAGCCCGTATCTACAAGGAGTATACCGACTGGAAAGGAATTGAGACCAAGCTGGCAAACGAAGAGGCTCAAAACCGGTTGCAGGCACAGCACCAAGCCGATATGGATGCCCTGCAAGACAAGGAAGATTCGCTCGTCACGAAGCAGTATATCATCGTCGGTCTCTGCGTGCTGGCTGCGCTGTTGATAGCGGCGCTCATCCTGACCGCACTCGTGCTGCTGCGATACGTGCTGCTGACAAGAAAGCAGAAGAAGACCATACACATTGCCGATGAACATGCCGAACTGAAGAACCATTTCATCCGCAACATCTCTGCCCAGATAGAACCGACACTCGACACGCTGGACGACACACTGCCTGGCGTGAAGGCTTTGCGCACTTTCTCCGCCCACATACAGGAGCTGTCCGAGCTGGAAAACTCGCTCTCCGAGACCTACGAGATGAGTACCATCAATGTCAATACGTTCTGTGAAGAGCTGATAGACAAAGCCAAGCCTTTCATGAGGGCGGATGTAACAGCCACCGTCAATGCACCCAAGCTTGCCGTTAAAGCCAATCCCGAACAGCTGGAACGCATCCTGTTGCACCTGCTGACCAATGCCGCCGAGTTTACCCCCAAAGGCGGGAAAATATGGATAGACTACAAGAAGCGCGGTGCGCATACCCAGCAGTTCATCATCAGCGATACCGGACCGGGTGTCCCCGAAGAGCTGCAAGACAATCTTTTCAAACCATTTACCGAAGTACGCGACCTCATACAGGGCGACGGATTGGGCTTGCCCATCTGCTCCCTGATTGCTGCCAAAATGAACGGTACCCTCACTATCGACAAGGAGTATAAGAGAGGATGCCGGTTTGTGCTGGAACTGCATCCTTGATATCCCACCCCAAATAAAAAACCACCGTATGCCGAATGGCAAGTACGGTGGTTCGATAATAAACTCTTCCGGCGGAAGAGAGAGTGACTTACATTTCCTTTATCAGTTCCATGCCTCG
>JAISGR010000158.1 GCA_031262995.1 Prevotellaceae bacterium
TGCGCACGACCTGCGCGACCGCTTCGGCTATCGCATCGTGCGGGCACGCTGGGCAGGCAAGTCGCAAGGCACCCAATACCTCATTACGCTCCGTGTCGTGGGACACGACGACATCGGCATCGTGACCAACATCACCTCCGTCATCTCCAAAGAGAACGATGTGACGTTGCGCTCCATCGGCGTGGAATCGAACGACGGCCTCTTTCAGGGCACCCTCACCATCATGGTGGGCGACACGGCACGGTTGCAGGCGCTGATCAAGAAGCTGCGCACCATCAAAGGGGTGAAGCAGGTGGAGCGGAGCTGAACGCATTCCTCATCTATTCCCACATAACGAAACAGTTACTTATGAAGAAGATTATCAACCCGTGGAAAGACATCGAAGGCTACAACTGCTTCGGATGTGCTCCCGACAATCCTGCCGGCGTAAAGATGGAGTTTTACGAAGACGGCAACGAGATAGTAAGCATCTGGAAACCGACGCCCGACTACCAGGGATGGCTCAACACCTTGCACGGAGGCATCCAGTCGGTACTGCTCGACGAGATCTGCGCATGGGTCATTGTGCGCAAGCTGCAAACCACCGGAGTGACGTCGAAGATGGAGACGCGCTACCGGAAGTCGGTATCGACCCATGATTCGCATGTGGTGCTCCGTGCTTCCATCCGCGAGCAGAAGCGCAACATCATCCTCATCGACGCACGGCTCTACAACGAGCAAGGCGAGCTGTGCACCGAATCGGTGTGCACCTACTTCACTTTTTCGCAGGAGAAGGCCCGGGAGATGTACTTCCGGTGCTGCGAAACGGAGCCGGAGGAGGTCTCGCTTTGAAATACCCGTTTCAAAGTTTTTGAAATACCCGTTTCAAAGGTTTTGAAATACTCGTTTCAAAGAGTTTGAAATACCCGTTTCAAAAGCTTTGAGACGACCGTCTCAAAAACTTTGAGATAGTCGTCTCAAACGTTTGTCATCATTCCTGTGCGCAGCGGACAGAGAAGCCGGCAGATTTCTCCATGACGGTTTGGGGGAAGATGTACATGAAAGAGAAGTCCAAGAACAACCCTTTGTTATGGTCGAAGGGCGTGGCAGACCAGAAGTTACCCAACAAGGTGATGTTGGACAGGTTCCCCTTGGGATCGCGCCACCCTGCCGGCTCGTAGTAGACAACCTTGCCTGCCGGAACCACAGCCGTCTGTGAGGTGGCATGCCAATAGCGCAAACCGGGGGTGGCGATGCCCGAACCGCCAGACCATTTCAAAGCAGTTGGAGGGATACGGTTGTCTGCATTGAGGTGGGTTGACCAGGAGCCGTCGGCATATTCGGAGCCTCCTCCATCGCCGGTATTGGTGAACCCGTTCCATGTGCCGATTAGGGGTAGCTGCCACCCGGGCGGGCAAGGGTCGTAGATGCTCTTGTCTCCGTAACGGGCATTGGCGTCGTTCCATGCAATATTCAGGTTGTCATTGATGTCGGTGTCGCTACACCAGTTATCGCCGGTATAGTATCTCGTTGGATTGAGTACGGCATCGGCAATGATGCCCTGATCGCCGACTGTGCTGATGGTTACGCCCGAGGCAACAGGCGCCGCGGGGAACGGATCTTTCCGACCGTACTGGTAATGGAGGATGCCGCGGGTCTTGTCGTCAAGCGTTGCCGGGTATCGACTCACCGCTCCCAACATTCTGTCCATCATCACCTTGCCGTAGAGCATGCCGGTCGGATGTTCCCATACGGAGCAGCCGGCATAGCTCTCCACCTGCCCGCCGTGAACGGCATACACGTCGCCGGGGGCTGCGTGCTGTCCGCTGTCTATCCATTGGTCGGGCTGGTAGTCGGTCACCCAGATGTGCCAGCTCCACAAGATGTTGTTGGATTTGTCGGTGACTGCCACCACGAAGTTGCCCGACGGCGTGCCGGCAGGGATGTCGAAGGAGAAGTAGTCGTTGGACAGATTGCCGTCGCTGGTGTAGGCACCCGAGGTGCTGATGACTGTCGAGGGGGTGATGCTCTGGATGTCGCTCCACAGCACCTTGGCGCTCCATGGAGCGGCGTTGATTAACGGATTCTTGCTCATCTTGCCATAGCCGGCGGCATTCTGCGTCCAGTACTCTTTGACGCGCTCGACGGGGATTCGGTAGCGTTGCACGATGCCGCTGCCCTTGGGGGCGGGGTGCGCCATGTAGCAGTTGGCAAGCGGTCGGGTGGTGTAGTCGGTGGTGGCGATGGTGTAGCTGTCGAGGCGGCTGTCGTCGGGACTCTCCAAGGCATGAACGCCGAGGGTGAAGTTGAGCTTGTAGTGGGTATTGGGGCGCAGGTTGTAGTCGTTGATGTTGTTGGCGCCCGGATAGAGGAATACACTGCCGCTGTCGTTGCCCTCGTTGATGTTCAGTTGGATGTAGGTGGCGGTGGCAGGTGCGAAAGCGCGCTTGGTCTTCCGGCTGGTGCTGAGGGTGTTGACGCCCCGCATGTTGGCAGGCACGTACCACGTGTAGACCACCGAATCGCCTCCGGCTACGGGCATGTTGGCACTCTCTTCGGCAAACAGGTTGAGGACGGCGATGTCCGAATCCGTTCCTTTCGGCGTGGGATAGATCGCCGGATTGGTCAGGTCAACGGCTGCCGCGGCGCCCCATGCCGGTAGGGCTGGCACCTTGCATACCTGTATATTATTGACTACGGCGCCTCCCTTGTCTACCTTGAGTGTGAGTGTCAGCTTGGCGACGTTGCGCTTGAGCGGCACCACGTTGGCAGGGCTGAGGAAGCCGGCGGTGCCTCTGTCGCTGGTTTTCAAGCCCGACATCGTGAGGGTCTTCACACCGTCTATCGGGCTGTACAGGTCGACTTCCCGGAAGATGGTTTGCGCGGCAGCCAGCACCTGCGGCAGGGTGGTGGTGCCTTCGGTGAAGCCCCAGTCGGCTTGCATTCCTTTCGTCGCGACGGGCACGTTGGCAATGAGCAGCAGGGTTTGTACGCTGCCGTTCGAGGTCTGTGTGCTGCCCATCTGCGCGTCGGGCAGCAGTGTCACACCCGCGAGTGCGTTGTAGTTGCCGTTGTTGCCCGGCGTGATGTTGCCCACATCCACACGGGGGAATATCTTTTTGAGCACTGCCAGGTCGCCTGTGCCGGCAAACTGAAACACCCACACGTTCTTGAGGGGATTGTCGGTGTCGACGCCCGTCTTGTCTTCGTCGGCGGGGTCGATGAGGCGGGTGTTGCCCGCCTGCTCAAGCGGGGCGATGCGGAAGTGCAGCGCCGCCTCGTCGGCTGTGGGGAGGGTGGCGGGACGCTCTCCGTCGGTGCAGGCGCCGATGCACAGGGAGGCTGCCAGGAGCAGCGTTATCTGTTGCAAACGTTTCATATCTCTGTCTGTCTTCATTGTTATAATCTTCACTTGGTAACTTTTAGAAGCTGTTATTGTCGGGAGCAGCGGACGGAAAGGCCGGTCACTTGTAACTCGTTCCGGCACGAGGAAGCCACGCCATCCTCTTTGATGTACAAGATATACGCGTCGCCGGCGTTTTTCTCCGTGGCTGACCAGTAGTATCCGCAATTCTTACCGTAGCCCATCTGCCCGAATTTAGCATCCCGGTATTCCAGCTGGGCGTATGCGTATTCGCCGTAGGCTTTTTTGGTGCTCTCAAATTTTTCCCACGGGCTGCCTTTGCTGTTGCCTGTCGCCATCTCCGGTATGCGCCACCCGGGCGGGCAGGGATCGTAGATGCTCTTCTTTCCGGAGCCGGCAAGCGGGTCATGCCACAAATAGGTGTCGCCGACGCCGCTATTGCCGTTATACGCACCCATCCACGACTGGGTGTAGAAGGTGGTGGGATTCTTCACGGCGTCTGCCATGGCAACGGATTCGCCGTTGGCTGCGTTGAAATAGCCGTAGAGCGGGCTGAGTGTTTTTTTGCCGTCAATCGACACAGGGAACGGGTCTTTCCGACCGAACTGATAATGGAGTCTGCCGCGGTCGGTGTCACTCTTGGACACATTCGTTCCGCGTTCGAGCGCACCCAGCGCACGGTCCATCATCACTTTCCCGTACAGCAAACCGCCGCTTTCCCACGCGACGCCGTCGTAGCTTTCCACTTGACCGCCGGGTACTTGATACACGGTGTTGGCGCTCCACGCACCCCCGTCATAGCTATCCGGGTCATAGTCCGTCACCCAGATGTGCCAGCTCCACAACGGCGTTTTTGAGGCATCGTCGGCACGATAAACCTTCACTACAAAGTTTCCCTTCTCGGTTCCCGCCGGAATGGTGACCGTGAAATATTCGTCTTCGGAATAGGTCTCCGATGATTGGGTGAGGCAGGCGGTACCGTCGGCGGCAATGGTGGAGATGTCCGACCACAGGACGACGGCTTTCCAGCTGTCGGTGCTCTTCAGGGCAAACGACTTGTCGCCGTACTTCTCAGGCGTTCCGTTCGTTGCGCGCCAATACTCGTTGATGCGACGGACAGGCACCTTGACCGGGTCGCCGCCCGGATGTGCGATGTAGGAGTTGGCTGCCGGCAGCCACTCTATCTTGTCGTCGTTCTCCGTCACAGACCAGTCGCCCGACGTGGCAACGATATTCCCTTCCGCCATGCCGAGGCTGATGACGTAGCGTTTGCCTGCCTCGCCGCCGCCGTTGCAGAGGGTGGTGACCGCCGCGTCGGCGCTGTTCACCTGCACGGAGACGTTGCAGTCGTTGACCACGAAAATGTCGAACGCCACGGCGGGGCGGAACATCACGTCGATGCTCAGCGGTGTGGCGGCGCCGTAGTCGGGCACGGATTCGCCCGCGGCTTTGATGTTTGCCACGTCGCCCCACGTGTGGTAGCGGGGGTTGCGTGCCGATTCGGGCATGTCGGCGGCAGGGTCGGTGACAGGTCGGGTCGGGTCGAGCACGGCACACTTCATGCCCTTGCCCATGGTGGGGTCGCGGGGCACGATGCGGATGCCTACCACCTTGGAGTGAAAGGGCTTGCCTGCCTGCTTGGTCAGGCGGAAGGTGATGCGGGTGAGCAGGTGCCGGAACTGCATGATGTGGGTGGTTGGAATCTTGTTCGCAGCGCTGCCCGACAGCTCCGCCGTGCTCACCATCAGGTCGGTGTCGGCGCCGCTCAGGTCGTAGGTAAGCAGTCCGTCGCTGCCCAACGGCTGTCGGGGGTAGTAGCCGCGCAGGTAGATATTGCCCGAGGCAGGGTACTCGATGCCCAGGTCGATGTGGTAATTCTTGTCGTTGTCGGGAATCACCGCGTCGTACTTGACGGTATAGGGCTGTGTGTTGTCGGTGCGGTAGGCAATGGCAACGGGTGTCTCGTCCCACGCGTCGATGGCGGCGCGGAACCGGTCGCCGGTGGCTGCCCGCGTGGCAGGCGAAGGGGCGGTGCCTCCTTCCCCACCGAGCGGCGCCACCTGCACCTGTATGTGCCGGTCGGTGATGTCGCTGTCGGCTGTGCAGGCGGTAAAGCCGGAGAAGAGCAGTGCTGCAAGGAGCAGCGGTACGGGGTGAAAATGTCTCATATATGTATCTCTTTGGGTTTACATGTTGATGTCTGCCGTCCCTTCCGGAGCGTCGGAGCCGCCCGCCTCTGCCCACCGGATGCTGTCGTCGCCGAACTTGCCCACGGAGACGGCTACCTTGGAGGCGCCGTTGAGCGAGAGGGTGACGAGGTAGGTATATTTGTTGCCTGCCGCCCACGTGCCTGTCAGGCTGACGGTGACGGGTGTCGGCGTGCTTGTTACGCCGGTAGCCAGATTCTGCAAGGTGTAGCCGATGACCACCCGGGCTGCCGCGTTCCGGTGGGGAATCACCATCAGGTGTCCGTTGTCGGCATGGGTGAGCAGGCGACCGTTGGTGGGAAAGGCATGGTCGGGCTGTCCCCCGATGATTTTGCGGGCGTCGAAGACGAGGTTGTTGTCGGCGTCGTTCAGTCCGCCGTTGGCAGCGGTGAGGAGATAGCGGTCGGTCGTACTGGTGTAGTTCGACCAGGCGCCGGTAGAGAGGTTGAGCGTGCCCTTGCCGTACAGGTTGTCGAAGGTGACATCGGTGACGGTCACTATCATCGGGCGCTTGGGGTCGTTGGTGGCATCCAGCTTGAACGCCACGTCTATCTGTGCCAGGGCGTGCCGCATGTTGAAGGCTACGGTGCCCGGCGTCTGTTGGTTGCTGGTGGCTGTCTGGTTCGGCGTTGCGGCGTAGAGCAGGTCTATCTGGCGGGTCACGTCGGTCGGCACGGTGTAGGTGACGGCGGGTGCGCCGGCGGTCGATTTGCCGGCAGGGGTCAGCACGAAGTTGCCGGAGATGGTCAGGGGGCTTGCCACGTCGTGATAAGGCTCGTAGGCGAAGAACGAGATTTCGCGCGTGGCGTCCCAGTACTTGATGATGCCGTCGTAGTTCCATGACACTCCGTTGGGGGAGACCACCATCTTGTTCAGGAAATAGTCGGGCTTGGCGGTGGCGGCGCTGCCTGCCCAGTGGGCGCCGGCACTGTGCGAGTAGCCGAACACACCGATGCGTCTGACCTCGGTGGTCGGCGTGGCGCGTGTCGACGCCGTATCGCCGTCGACGGTGAAGCAGACAGGCGCAGGCGACATGTCCGACCACTCCGCGCCCTTGCCGCAGGCATAAAGCAAACCGAAGAGGAGGGAGCCGACAAGGGAATACGCACAGAGGCAGCGCAGGCGCTGTGCGGTGATCGGCAGAATTTGACGATGCATCATGAGGGGTTTCTTTTAGTGGGTGAATGACGTTGAGAGGGGAGCTTACTACGATGCCGGCGCACGAACCTTTACTGATGCCTATCCAAGAAACGATCCGGTGGCACCGGCAAAGTAGTAAGCAAAGTCGGATTCAGCGTGTATGAATTGCGTGAGACCCTTAGAGTGTGATGCCGGTATCGGATGACCAGTTACCGGTGCTTACGGTGAATGCGATGTCGTTGTAGGCACCGCTGCCGAAGGTCATCTTGACGTTGTAGCTCGTACCCGGTGCAAACGGCTTCGATTTGATGAGGAAGTTCTTGACCTCGTTGGTGACAAGCGCCGTACCCTCCGCGTCCTTCAGGTCGTAGGTGATTTTGATGTTGCTGTTGGCTGCCGTCGATGTCTGCGGCAAAATCATCAAACCTTCGTTGTAGGAGGTCAGGGCTAACTCGGCGGTACCGCCCGTAAACGGAATCGCAATGCCGGCGCCGGGAAGGGATGCCTCATAGGTACCGGTCTGGGCGGCGGGTGCGCCCCACGAGCCACTGCCTGTGGCGGCAGCGCTGTAAGTGTAGGTGTAGGTGGCAGCGTTGCCCATGCCTGTCACTTCTATCTTCTTGATGGTGTAAGTGAGGCCGGAGCCGGCAGCGTTGACTGCCGAGAACGTCAGCTTGGACAGGATGTGGTTAAAGACCATCGGCACCTCGTAGCCACTGTGCGTACTGCCGGCGTAGTCGTTGCTGAGCACGCTTTTGGTGGCAAACATGAAGTCTTCCTGTCTGGCGCCGGCATCGGCATCCTTCCAGGGAACCGTATAGGCAATCTCAATCTTGCCGCCGTCATTGGCGGTGGCGGCAGCGGTGGCGGTGGTTTTGGCGCTGTTCACGTTGACCGAACCGGCAGGGCTGTAAGCATACATCAGCACCGGTTGGTTGCCGGCAGGCCAATACTTGACGGGTGCGTAGGAGAAGCCGGTAGCCGTTCCCCCGATGTTGCGTGTCACGTTGACGCCGTTCATCAGATCGACCTTGTTTGCCGCCGTACCCGAGACATCGTTGTCATACGTAGCATATACGCGGAAATCCTTGAGGTTTTGAAAGTCCGTCACACTCGCACGAGTCTCCTCGCCGAGGTTGGTCACTGCACGGAAGCCGATGGGGTTTCTGTCTGTGTTTTGCTCATTCGCCAGCTCCTCGCTGTTGGAGCAGCCGGTCATTACTGCCGCAAGGGTTGCGGCGAAAAATAAAACCTTTTTCATACGAATAAATTAAATTAGTAAAACAATTAAATATTAAAATACAGGTTAATATAGGATGTACCTACTGTCTATCTCTTGGGCAGGATTCGGTTGGTCGCTTCGACCCGTTAATGAGCGTCATTAATAGCCGTTAATGAAGGTCATTAATAGTCGTAAATGAGAGTCATTAATAGCCGTAAATGAAGTTCATTAATAGTCGTAAATGAGAGTCATTGATAGCCGTAAATGAAGTTCATTGATAGCCGTAAATGACTCTCATTTCAGCTCAATCATCTCCTCGTCCCACTCGTTAACGTCGGCGCTGAATCCGCCTCCGCTTCCGCTGTTTCCTCCTCCGCCGTCGGGCACGACGACCTGTCCGTCACCGTCGCCCACCACAGGGGTGGTGCTGTCAATGACGATGTGTATGTTGTTGATATTGACGTTTCCGTTGATGCCGCCGTTGCCGTCGACCTGCGGGGTGATGTCCCAGGTGTATTGCAGGATTTCGCCCCCTCGCGTGAGCACCTCGAGGGTGAAGTTGTTGTCCGCATCCGGCAGCCGTCCGAAGGTGCGGAAGCTGCCGGTGATGGTGGCGTTTGCCACGTCGGCAGCGGCGCCGAAGAAGAGCGTGGCAGGCTCCTGCGAGAGCGAGCCGGTGCCCAGGAAGTAGGAGGAAGACATGCCCGAGCAGGCTGCCCGCAGGTCGGCGATGTGCTCGGCGCCCACCACGTTGTCTATCTCGAAGGAGTATTGGCAGAGCACGTTGACGGGCGTGTACATCATGCTGAGCGGTTGCTCGCTGCGGGTGACGTCGAAGCGTTCGATGCGACCGAGGTTGAACACCACCCCCTCATCGACCGCGCGCACGGTGTGCTCGGCAGGGAAGGCACGGGTGTAGGAGGAGCGGCTCATGGTGGTGGTGTATGCCTCGATCCGGTCGATGCTGTTCTCGTTGCGGAAATATATCTTGTTGGCAGCGTCGTAGCTGTAACAGATGCCGTGGTAGGAGGCGTCGAGCGGCAGCGTCATCGAGCCGCCGGCGGTGGCGGCGAAGTCGGAGACGCCGTAGTTGGACACGCCCGCGGTGAGCGAGAAGAGGTTGACGCGCATGGTGCCTGCGGGAGCGTCGCTCTCCGCCCAGTTGAAGGATGCCTGCACCTGCTGTCCCTCGGCGCCAGGGGTGCCGCCGATGTACCACAAGTCCCGCTGCGTGCATGCACAGAGCAGCCATGCCGCTGTCAGTGCCGCTGTGCAGCGCCTTGTCCGTTGGTAGATGAGATGTTTGTCCATGATGATGGGGTGTGAGGGATGGTTGTTATCGTTTGTTGTTCGACTTGCCGAAGGTGTACACCAGCCCAATCTTCGCCTTGGTCAGTCCGAAGTAGTTCAGGCGGAAGGTGGCGTCCCACGGGTAGCGGTGGTTGGCAGCGTCGTAGTGATACTTGTCGTACTTGCCGCCCACGTAGCCTGCCGACAGCCCCAGCTCGAGGTTCAGCCGGCGCGAGAGCCGTGTCGAGTAGCCGTAGCTGATGCCGGTGGAGACGGAGATGCCGTTGCTCTGGTAGCCGCGCGCTGTCCGGAACATGATGTCGTAGATGCCTGCCTTGGCGTAGATGCCGAGGAAGTGCCCGTGCAGGGCAGGCTTGTCGGCGTTGCCGAGCCATTTGCGCAGCTCCAGTCCGGCGGTGAAGAGGCGGTAGGTGTAGCGTTTTTCGGTGTTCCACCAGGCATATTCCATCTCCACCTCTGTCGACCATTGCCCGGGGAACGCCACCTCGACGGCGAGGTTGGGCAGCAGCGCCAGGTCGAAGAGCAGGTTGCTCTTGAGCGCCACCACGAGCGGCGTCTGTGTGATCACCTGCGGCACCTGCTTGACGATGGTAACGGTGTCGCGTACCGTCACACGAACGGTATCGATGCGCTGCACCACACGTGTCAGCAACGTGTCGAGGGCATGGTGGTCGATCAGCTGCTCGAACGTGGGGAGCACGACGGGGATGCTGGCGATGGTGGTGTCTCTGACAAACTGTTCCGCCGCTGCCTGCGGGAGCAGCCGGTAGGCAAGCACGCTGTCGGCACGCTCGCCCAACTGCTCGGACAGGTTGCACACCATGTTGATGATGGCTCGCCGCTGCGTCGGGAAGATGTGCTCCATCAGGTACCGGTAGGCTTTGCCTGCGTTCAGCCGGCGCAGCTGTTCCATGCGCCGATCGTTGGAGAGCTGCTTCCGGCTCAGGATGTGCAGCACCTCGTCGCGCTCGGGAAACTGTTCGGCGGTGGTGGCTTCGACCTTCTCTTGCAGCCCGTCCCAGTCCTCTTCTATGTAGTGGAAGAGAATCGGCATGCGGGACGAGAGCCGGTAGTGCTCGTCCAGATAGGCGCCGAGCGAGCGGGCACGGGCACGTGCCAGCGTGGCGTTGAACCAACGGGGACCTTCGGGGCTGGTGCTGCCTGTCAGCTCTGCCCGCTCGAAGTGAATCAGCGTGTCCTTCAGCAGCACATTGAAGAAGTGGTCGAAGTCTCGAATCTGCTCCGCATTCCGCTCCACACTCGTCAGGATGGAGGATGAGTTCTGGAAGTAGGAGAAGTAGCCCAGCGAGAGGAAGCCGTGACGCTGGATGTTCATGTAGATGGAGTCGGACAACAGGGGAGAAGCGTCGGTGTTGTCCTGCCGGAAGGCGAGCGTGTCGGACAGCATTATGAGCGTATCGGGCACAGCCATGAGCGTGTCGGGCACAACGACGAGACTGTCTGTCCGCAGTGCTGCGGCGGTAACATCTGCTGTCGACAGCAACAGCAGCGAGGTGAACAGCGCGCCTGCCGCTTGTGTGGCAAGCCGCTTCACGCTTAGCGGATGGATGGGGTAGTTAGGCACCTTGCTGTATCTTTGGAGGGTTAGAAGTAGGGTGATCGGTCACATGGGCGTCGTCGGAAGGCGTCGCTTTCTGCGGAGAGAGCCAGATGTCGAAGAGTGGAATGGCAGCAAGCAGGTTCCTGTTGATGTGGCGGATTCTGTCCAGCTCGGCGCCTGCTTTGCCGTAGACCTTTTCCTGGCTGTTGCTCACGCGCTTGGGGTCGATGCTGAGGCGACTACCTATGGCAACCAGCACATCCAGCAGTGAAATCTGTGTCAACGGGCGCGCCAGTGCACAGCAGCCGGATTCGGGATAGACCGTCACCATCTTCGCATCGCGCAGCTGTTGCAGGATGACCTGTCCCTGTATGCTTGCTATCAGATTCGAGATTTGCATCGGTCGGATGCTTCCTCCGAGCCTTTGCAACAACGAAATGGCAATCAGTGTGTCGTAATCTAACATAAGTAAGTATTTATTCAATCGGTAATAATGCAGAGACCAAAGATTCTTGGGGATTACTTCATAAGTAACGGAACCGAATGAAAAAGCAATAGATATGGACAATTCTTGCGCTGAATGGGGTAAAACAGGCGTGTATGGGCATGGAATCGTGTCGATAACACCGATGCTTGGCAGTTCAAAAACAGGATGCAAGGCTCCCCCTGTCTCTATCGGTTGGGACAGGGATGTAAGGCTTTTGCCGAAACGAACCGTAAAATGGCGCTTCGGCGGTTAAATAACACGAATGGGAATGATATACTTGTAATTGGTTGAAGATATTTTTCAATCACTTGGCAACATCATACTTTTGTCCCCGAAAAGATGGTCGCTTACTTATAAAGAGTATTTCCCCCGTTACTTATGAAGTAATATCGTTATAAACTATTGGTTGCTAATGGTTTGATGATTTGTTTTCTGTTACGGTTACTTCTTTCTTGCTCTGTTGATTCCGCTGAATGCGTCAAAATCGTTTGTTTTCAGTTCTCGATTTGTTTATCAACTTGCTTTGCGAAAAATATAGTCTGTGACGGTAGCATTGGCTTCGTCCAGTACGCTGTTATCGAATGCTTTCAGATATGCTTCGGTGGTCGTTACCGATGCATGTCCGAGACATTCGGAAATGACATGCAGCGACAGGTTACACTGTTTGGCTGCGGTAGCCCACGTGTGTCGGGCGCAGTAGCTGCTCACGTTGACGAACAAGCCCGTTTGGCGTGCCAGCTTCTTCAGGTTGTAGTTCTGCCTGCGCAGTGCCTTGCCGTACGTGCGGTAGAGCGCCTCGCCTTCCACGCCGGCAGGGAGGATGTCGAGCAGGAACGGCGAATCGGGGTCGGTGGCGCTGCACTGGCTGATCAGCGCGAGCATCTCGTCGGACAGCTGGATGCGCATCGGCGTACCCGTCTTTTTGCGGCGGATGATGAGATAGCCGTTCTTCACATCCACCTTTCGAATCATTGCCAGGTCGATAAAGGGTAGTCCGCGCATCCGGAGCATCAGCTCAATGTAGATGCGCGCCTTCTGGAGCGGCTCGGCAAGCGGTTGCTTCGGATCGGTCAGTAGCGCCCGCATCTCCGCGGCGCCGAGCGTGCGCTCGTGGTTGGGCGACACGCCGGTGAAGACATCGTGAAAAAGCATGGGAATGAACGCGACAAGCCCGCTGCGCACGGCGCGGTTGTAAACGGCTTGCAGCACACGGAGGTAGGTGGAACTGGTGTTCCGGGAGCAGACGCGGACAACGGTCAGGTACTCTTCGTACCGTTTCAGGAAGTCCGGCGTCAGCTCGTCCAGGTAAAAGGTTTCCCCAATGAACCCTTTCAAGGAGTTCCTCGTGCTCCTGTGCAGAGAGGCAGCAGCGTGTTTGCCGTGCTGCCGAAGCTCATGAATGACACTGCCCATGTAGTCATAAAGTGAAATTCTTTCCATTCTATTCTATTTTATGGGTTTATAAATACCGTGCAAAGGAAGCAAAAAGAAGCAATATGCCATCGCAGGACACGCTGATTCTGGTTGTGCCCTGCCATTTTGTATACAGATAATCTGATTTTATCAGCCAAAAAGAGGCGCTCGACCGGTTGGCTGTTGTCGGGATGGTTTTTCTGCGTATCTTTGCAGCCCTTAACACCAAACATCGTTAAAGTATGGCATTTACCAATAACATTATGATTGTACGTCACCGCTTATTGACCGAGCTGGTGAAGTTGTGGAAGAACCACGAACTGACTGAGCGTATTGACCGACTTCCCATCGAATTAAGCCCGCGGCGTTCCAAACATGCCGGTCGCTGCTGTGTACACAAGGAGCGTGCCGTGTGGAAGTATAAATCGCTGCCGCTGCTGGGGCTGGATATGGAAGATGAAACCGACGAACTGACTCCCCTGTCTGAGTATGCCGCACGCGCACTGGAACGTGCCGAAAGCGGCTCTCCCAAAGAGAACATTATGTGTGTCATCGACGAGGCATGTTCTGCCTGCGTCCAGATCAATTATGAGATTACCAACCTGTGCCGGGGCTGTACCGCCCGCAGCTGTCAAGCCAACTGCCCCAAGAAGGCGGTGCACGTACGCGAAAGCGGCGAGGCATGGATCGACCATGACGTGTGCATCAGTTGCGGCATCTGCCAGAAGAGCTGCCCCTATCATGCCATCGTCTACATACCGGTACCGTGCGAGGAGGCTTGTCCGGTCAAGGCAATCAGCAAAGACGACAAGGGCATCGAGCACATCAACGAGAAGCGCTGCATCTACTGCGGCAAGTGCCTCAACGCCTGCCCGTTCGGCGCCATCTTCGAGATATCGCAGGTGTTCGACGTGCTCCACAAGATTCGCAAGGGCGAAAAGCTGGTAGCCATCGTGGCGCCTTCCATACTGGGACAGTTCAATGCAACGATAGAGCAGGTGTACGGCGCACTTCGCGCGGTGGGCTTTGCCGATGTGCTGGAGGTGGCACAGGGCGCCATGGAGACTGTGAGCCACGAAGCACACGAGCTGAAAGAGAAGCTTGCCGGTGGGCAGAAGTTCATGACTACCTCCTGCTGTCCCGCCTACATCGAGCTGGTGAACAAGCACGTGCCCGACATGAAGCCCTACGTATCGGGTACAGGCTCACCCATGTACTATGCCGCCCGCCTTGCCCGGGCGAAGCATCCCGATGCAAAGGTGGTCTTCATCGGCCCGTGTGTCGCCAAGCGCAAAGAGGCACAGCGGGACGAGGCGGTGGATTACGTGATGACCTTCGAAGAGACTGCCTCCGTGCTCGACGGATTGGGCATCCGGCTGGAACAGTCCGCACCCTACTCCATGTCGTTTGCTTCCGTACGCGAAGCACACGGCTTTGCACAGTCGGGCGGCGTGATGGGTGCCGTGAAGGCTTACCTCAAAGAGGAAGCCGACGGCATCAGCGCCGTGCAGATAGCCAATCTCGACAAGAAGAACATCGGCGCCCTGCGTGCCTGTGCCAAGACAGGCAAGTCGCCTGCCCGCTTCATCGAGGTGATGGCGTGCGAAGGCGGGTGCATCACCGGCCCGTGTACCTACAACGAGATTGCAGCCGGCAAACGACAACTCACACAAGAGCTGGCGAAACAGGAAAAGACCTATTAACCCCCCATGACCGACGCTCCATTGACCCACCTCCGGACGCTTGTCGACCGCTTGCGCAGTGAACGCCGACTGAGTGCCGACGGCTACAAGGCGCTGCTGCTGTGCGCCGATGCCGGTGTGTGCGAATACCTGCACGAGCAGGCACGACAGGTCGCCGTGGAGCGCTTCGGACAGCGAATCTTCATTCGCGGACTGATCGAAATCAGCAATGCCTGCCGCAACAACTGCCTCTACTGCGGGCTGCGTGCCATGAACAGGAAGCTCCGTCGCTACACGCTGTCGCAATCCGAGATACTGGACTGCTGCCGAGCCGGTTACCGGCTGGGCTTCCGCACCTTTGTGCTGCAAAGCGGCGAAGACAAAAGAGGCGACAACACGTGGTACGTCAAGCTGGTCGAAGCCATCCGCCGGGAGTTCCCCGATTGCGCCATTACCCTGTCGCTGGGAGAGAAACCTCCGTTCCTGTACCGCAGGCTCTATCAAGCCGGCGCCAACCGGTACCTGCTGAGGCACGAGACGCACAACGCGGCGCACTATCGGCAGCTGCATACCGCACACATGTCGCAGCAGCACCGGCTCGATTGTCTGGTGCAACTGAAGGAGATAGGCTATCAAACGGGCACAGGCATCATGGTGGGCACGCCCGGACAGACCGTCGACCACCTGGTGGAAGACATCGAATATATCCGGGCGTTCCGTCCCGAGATGATAGGCATCGGCCCGTTCATCCCCCCTGCCGATACCCCCTTTGCCGACCAACCGGCGGGAAGCGTCGGGATGACCCTGAAGCTGCTCTCCCTCTTCCGGCTGATGCACCCTGCCGCACTGATACCTGCCACCACCGCCCTGGCAACCCTCGCACCCAACGGACGCCAACAGGGCATACTGGCAGGCGCCAACGTGGTCATGCCCAACCTCTCGCCCCCCGAAACGCGGGCGCAATATGCCATCTATAACAACAAAGCCTCACTGGGCGCCGAGTCTGCCGAAGGGCTGGCGTTGCTGGCACGCGAGCTGAATGACATCGGCTACCGGATAGCCTACGAAAGAGGAGATTACCAACAAGAACCATCACCGTGTAACAATGAATAGTGAATCCCGTCCATACGATGCAAAATCGCCCCGCGCCGTGGAGTTTATCCACCACGGAGAGATACAGGATACGCTGGAATATGCCCGTACCCACAAAGACGACGAAGCCCTCATCGGCTCCGTCATCGACAAGGCGGCTGCCTGCAACGGGCTGTCGCACCGCGAAGCCGCTCTGCTGCTGGAATGCGACCGCCCCGACCTGCTCGACCGCATCTTCCGCCTTGCCAAAGCGCTGAAGCAGCGGCTGTACGGCAACCGCATCGTGATGTTTGCCCCGCTCTACCTCTCCAACTACTGCGTGAACGGATGCACCTACTGCCCCTACCACGCCAAGAATCGCTCGATCGCCCGCAAGAAGCTGTCGCAGGAGGAGATACGCCGCGAGGTCATCGCCCTGCAGGACATGGGACACAAACGGCTGGCGCTCGAGGCGGGCGAACACCCCACGCTCAATCCGCTGGAGTATATCCTGGAATCCATCCGCACCATCTACGGCATCCGCCACAAGAACGGAGCCATCCGCCGCGTCAACGTCAACATTGCCGCCACCACCGTCGACAACTACCGCCGCCTCAAGGAGGCAGGCATCGGCACCTACATCCTGTTTCAGGAGACGTATCACAAGGAGCACTACGAGCACCTGCACCCCACCGGTCCCAAGAGCAACTATGCCTGGCACACCGAGGCGATGGATCGCGCCATGCAGGGCGGTATCGACGACGTGGGCATGGGCGTGCTGTTCGGACTGAACACCTACCGGTACGACTTTGTCGGACTGCTGATGCACGCCGAGCACCTGGAGGCAACCTTCGGCGTAGGGCCGCACACCATCAGCGTGCCGCGCATCTGCCCTGCCGACGACATCGACACCGCCGACTTCCCCAACAGCATCTCCGACGACATCTTTGCCCGCATCGTGGCAGTGATTCGGCTGGCAGTGCCCTACACCGGCATGATTATCTCCACCCGCGAATCGGAGGCAGTGCGCCGGCGGGTGCTGGAGCTGGGCATCTCGCAGATCAGCGGCGGCTCGCGCACCAGCGTGGGCGGTTATGCCGAAGAGGAGGCGGTGGAGGAGAACTCCGCCCAGTTCGATGTCAGCGACCGCCGCACGCTCGACGAGGTGGTGGGCTGGCTGCTCGACCTCGGACACATCCCCAGCTTCTGCACCGCCTGCTACCGCGAAGGGCGCACGGGCGACCGCTTCATGTCGCTCGTCAAGCGCGGACAGATAGCCAACTGCTGCCAGCCCAACGCCCTGATGACCCTCAAGGAATACCTGATGGATTATGCCTCGCCCGACACCCGCGCAAAGGGTCTCCGCCTTATCCGCAAAGAGATAGCGCGCATCCCCAACCCCAAAGTGCAGGCGATCGCCCTGCGCAACCTGCAAGAGATAGCAGCCGGAAAGAGAGATTTCCGCTTCTGAAACCGGAAACGCAAGCAATCCATGCGGATGCGTCGGGACTGTTACCTGCAACGACTCACATTCACTACCGGTAGTGACGAATCCACACCGCCGACCATGTACCTCTTGTCGTGTAAGTGCGCCGCCACCGATTGCTGATGCCACAGTCTGTCAATCTTTTTCTGTATTTTCTTGTAGAAAGCCATTATCGTTCATGGAGATGCCCTACAATACCTTCCGGAGGGGGTGAAGTAAAGTATACGACTGTACGCGGTAAAGTATACGACTGTACATGGTAAAGTATACGACTGTACATGGTAAAGTATACGACCTTACTGTGCCTATTCCTGTCAATACCCTGTTACCTCTCAGATATTGTCAGCATAATTCATGTTACTAAAGTCCTGTCATGCACGGTGACACAGTCCTATCAAAGTAGCTGTACGGTAGTGGCGTAGCTCTTCTCCAGCCCGCGGCTTAGGTCGAACTCACGTTCGTGTATATCGCTTTATGCTGGTCATATAGAAGCTCAGGAAGGCCATAAATGTGCTCAATGATGTACATCGCATTTTTTTTCTTGCATGATAAGCATCTTTTTGTGCAACTTAATCACAGGATTGTGCATTTCATTCACATTATGCATTTATATGGGTTTTAGATGTAGTTTTATGTATCTAATTTTACCGCAAATCCAGAATCACTAACGATGGAACAACGAATTATCGGCATAGTGTATCAGGATGAACAAAGTATAAACAATAATAGCTATATCAATGTCACAGAATCAAACAGTTTTTCCCGGTGTTGGGTCGGAGGATGGTTATTCAAAAAACCACCGGTCGCGTAATGGTAATTATTCGCATTCGCGTGGAAGCGAAAGTAATGGAACTGTTTTCCCTGGTATGGGAAATGGTAATGAAAGAGATAATGCGTTTGCCCAACGTACTGATAGAAGACAATCGTCAAAACCGTTAGTGGGATTTTTATATTCCATTTCCAGAACAGGCTTTGGAGAATTTTGGCCGATACATATAGGTCCCAATACAATAGGACGTTCGGCTAAATGTGATATAATTCTTCAGGAAGGTACAGTGTCTGAAGAGCATGCAGTAATAGTTGTTCGCATGATGAAGAATCCTCAAAAATTAGATGCTTCTATTTCAGATGAGAGATCTTCTCATGGAACAATGCTAAATGGCAAGAGTATCTCATCAACACGTCCGCTTGAATGTACAAACGGAGATGTTCTGACAATAGGAGAATGCTATCAGTTATATATCGTTCTTATCGATGCAAAATCGCTTGGATTAAGTCTTGCGGATAATTTTGTTGCTGTCACACCTACAGAGGAAGATGATGATGCGTTTGATTATGAAGACAATGGCTTTGGTCAAGGACGAAGCCGCAATGCAGAAGATTTCCCGCCGAGATTCAATGGAGGGCAGCAATCCTATAACCAAAATCCGACCAATGAAGGAACAGTAGGTATGGATGGAGGTAATGCGAGTAGACCACACAGGGGTGGGACGGAATGGTAATTGTATTTTATTGGAGTAAAGACCTTCATTAAATGGTTATGCGAAAGATTCAAGGTGAAATAGAAAAGAAGATGGGTATTCATTATGAATATGATCCATCGGATAGACCATTGGGTGAAGGTGGCATGGGAACTGTATATCTTGGATGGCGCTTTGATGATTATTCAGGACAGCAACGGAAGGTTGCAATTAAAGTACTAAATCTTGGACTGCC
>JAISGR010000171.1 GCA_031262995.1 Prevotellaceae bacterium
TATCTCGTCGAAGATGAGCAGCAGGTTGTAGCGGCGGCAGATCCGCTCGGCTTCGCGCAGGTATTGCGGATGGTAGAACCACATGCCGCCGGCGCCCTGCACCACGGGTTCGAGGATGAGGGCAGCCAGCGTGTCATGGTGTGCTTCGACGAGGCGTTCCAGCTCGGCGGCATCGTCGGGCAGCCATTCGCCGCCGAAGCGCGAGCGGGGACGGGGGGCGAAGTGGCGCACGGGCAGCGACGCGCCGAAGAGGGAGTGCATGCCCGTGACGGGGTCGCACACCGACATGGCATTCCACGTGTCGCCGTGGTAGCCGCTGCGGATGGTGACGAAGTTCTGCTTCCGTGCCAGCCGCTCGTCGGCGGTGAGCAGGCTCTTGGCGTGCCAGTACTGCACTGCCATCTTCATGGCGACCTCTACGGCTACCGAGCCGGAGTCGGCGTAGAATATCTTCTGCAGGGCGGCGGGCACCAGCGGGAGGAGGAGCTTACCCAGCTCGATGGCAGGGTCGTGGGTCAGCCCGCCGAACATGACGTGCGCCATCTGTTCGGTCTGCTCCCTGACGGCTTGGTTGAGCGCCGGGTGGTTGTAGCCGTGCAGGGCGCACCACCACGACGACATGCCTTCGACGAGCGTGGTGCCGTCGGCAAGGGTGATGGTGGCTCCGTCGGCGCGCTTCACCTTGTACACCGGCAGCGGGTTGGTGGTCGATGTGTAGGGGTGCCACAGGTGTTCGCGGTCGAACTGCGAGTCGGCAAACCGGTAGCCGGCTTGGCGGATGAGGCGTTTGTCGTCGGACACCTGCGAGCCGAGCGTGGTGAGCATGTCGCCCACAATGGCTGAGTTGATGCCGATGTGCAGGGCGCGCTCCACGGCGGCTGGCGACAGCTGGGCGCGTCCGCCGGCAAAGCGCAGGAAGGCGGTGGGGTTGATGAAGCGGAACAGGGCGATGGTGGTCAGTATCTCCTCTTCGGTGAGGGGGGGCTGCTGCGCCAACGGGGTGCCGGGGATGGGTTGCAGCAGGTTGATGGGGATGGAGGGTATCTCGAGCGCCCGCAGCGTGCAGGCAAACTCGATGCGCTGCTCCATGGTCTCGCCCATGCCGATGATGCCGCCGCTGCACAGCTCCATGCCCACCTCGCGGGCGGCGCGGAGGGTCTTGAGTTTATCTTCGGTGGTGTGGGTATCGCACAGGGTGGGGAAGTAGCTGGGCGCCGTTTCGAGGTTGCAGTGATAGCGGGTGATGCCGGCGGCGTGCAGGGCGCGCAGCTCTTCTTTGTTGAGCAGTCCCAGCGAGGCGCAGATGCGGATGGAGCTGTTTTGTCGCATGTACCTGACCGATTCGCAGGTCTTAGCCAGGTCTTTGGAGGAGAGTTTTCTGCCGCTGGTGACGAGCGAGAAGCGGGCTACGCCTTGTGCCTGATTGGCTTGTGCGTGGCGCAGGCACTCCTCTTTGTCTACCATGTCATAGATGTCGGCTTGTGTGTGATAGTGTGCCGATTGTGCGCACCACTTGCAGTTTTCGGGGCATCGTCCCGATCGGGCGTTGATGATGGAGCACATGTCAAATTCCTGAGAGGCAAGCGCCACGGTGATGGCGTGTGCAGCTTCGTAGAGAGCTGCCTTGTCGGGCTGCTGGGCAAGCCATTCGGCTTCTTGCGCGGTGATGGCTCTGCCGCCCAACACGTCTGTTTTTAATTGTTCGATGGTCATATTGGTTGGAACGAGAAATGAATTGTTCTGTTTGGCAAGCGAGCTGTCTGCCACGCACTTGGCGAGCGTGCCGATGGTGACGCACTTGCCCAGTCCGGCAAACACGGCATAGCCCTTCCTGCTCCATTGGCGGAAGCGCAAACTTGCGGTATGGCGGACGGGGGTCTGCTTCATCGGTGACAGTTTGTATATAGGGGGGATGGGGTTATTCTTTTTCTCCGAATGCCAGGTCGCCTGCATCGCCCAGACCGGGCACGATGTAGGAGTGGGCGTTGATCTCCGGGTCGATGGCGGCGCACCACACGGTGGTGGATGCGTCGGGGAAGGTGGCAACGATGTGATCGACCGCCTGTCTGCTGGCAATGATGGAGGCTACGTGTATCTCTGCGGGGGTGCCTTTGGTGAGCATGGCTTGGTAGGTCAGCTCCATGCTGCCGCCGGTGGCAAGCATCGGGTCGGTGATGAGGAGTGTCTTGCCGTCGATGCGGGGGGAGGCGATGTATTCGATGTTGATGTCGAACTTGAGCGTGTCCTTGTACTTGCGGTAGGCGGAGACGAATGCGTTCTCGGCGCTGTCGAAGTAGCTGAGGAAGCCCTGATGGAAAGGCAGTCCGGCGCGCAGGATGGTGCTGATGACCAACCGGTTGTCGGGCGTGGAGACGGGAGCGGTGCCCAGCGGCGTTTCGATGTGTTTGACGGAGTAGGCAAACGACTTGCTGATCTCGTAAGCCATGATTGCACCGATGCGTTCGATGTTGCGGCGGAAGCGGAGACGGTCACCCTGTATCTTGACGTCGCGTATCTCGGCGATGTACTGGTTCAAGACGGTGTTGGTCTCGGCAAAGTTGATGATTTTCATACTGTTACTGTTTTAATACCCAGGCGTTGCGGAACCGGTCGTTCAGGCGGAGCGTCGCCAGCTCGCTGTATGCCTCGCGCCGGGTGGCGTAGGAGACGATCCCGACGCGCATCTTCCCGTTGCCGATGAGGGCTTGGGCGTCGGCAAACCCCTCTTGTACGAGGGCTGCCGCCAGGCGGTGGGCATCATCGGCGGTGGGCATGCTGGCAACGATGAGGTGGTAGGGCTTGGCAACGGGGGTTGCCGGAACTTCCGCCGCGGGCGTGGGGAGCGTTGCCGCTTCCGCCGCTTTGGGCTTCGTGATCACGACGGGTTGGATGGAGAGCGATTCTTTGCCGATGCGGTCTATTCCGTCGATTAATTCCGTCGGGAGCAGCTTGGCACGGTTCTCCTGCATGGGTACCCGCTCTTCCACGGGCGCCGGCAGGAAGGCGATGAAGAGGGCGATTACTGCCACAGCCGCCGCCCGGTAGAGCGTGGTGCGGCTGAGCTTGATTTCGACAAACGACTTGGCGCTGTCGGCAGGTTTCGCATCGGGCAGCCGGTGCGCAGCCTTCTCTTTGAGCAGCGGCATGTCGAATGCGTCCAATCCGTACAGGCAGGGAGTAGTAATTCTGTGGTCGTAAGGGGTGAAGTGGTAGGCGTTGTGTGCGTCATAGTGCACCTCGCCGACGTTGGGCAGGTGCACGTTACCTTCTTTGTGCAGCGTTGTAATAAGCTGACTGATGGAGCGCTCCACGCGTTTGTTGGCGTCGGAGTAGCCGGTGTGATAGACTGACATGTACGATTGCGCCAGCAATCCGTCGTTGATGACCAGCTGCGGGTTGAAGCCGATGATGCGGGTGGGGGGGAGCAGGGTTGTCGTGCCCTTTCGCCTTTCGGCAGGGGTGTAGTGGGTAATGAATCCGCCCACACCGGGCAGGATTACGCAGTCGTTGTCGAGCAGCAAAGCTTCGATATGTTGTGCCAATTCTATCATGCCGCAAAAGTAGCGCAATAATTGCAAACGAACGTGCAGTGAAAGCAATTTTGTTATTAACAACTTATAAACCACCGCTTCCGCCTTTCCTTCCCTGGTTGCTGCTGTTGCTCCTGTCGGCATAGTATGCCATTCCGAAGAGCAACAGCATCCACAGCACGTCGCACCGGAGGATGCCGCCCATGTATGCACCCAAGTGTGAGTATTGCAGGCATGCCACCCATTGTGCCGCCGGGAAGGAGATGATGATATAGCTTTGCAACAGCGGAAAAGCGCGGCGGATGCCGTTGATGGCATCGCCGTCGGTGCGGTAGCGACCGATGGCGAATCCGTAGACCATGCTCACCAGCCCGATGCCGAAGGCGATGAGGAACAGGCTGCTTTCGAGGAAGGGCGAACGTGCCAGCTTGCCGTCGATGCCGCGCAGGATGGCTAAGGGCGAAAAGGTTGCCAGCAGGATGAGCGCCACGTAGAGCAAGCCGGTGAAGAGGGCAACCAGCAACGAACGGCGTTCCTTGCGGGAGATGCGTCGTTTGTCGCCGCTGCGGCGGAGGCAGGCATCGGCAAAGCCCGAATGCATGGCTACGCCGACGCCGAACATCACCGTCATGCCCATGCCCAGCGGCGGGAAGCCGGTGAAGTTGGTCACTGCGTTGCGGAGCATCCAGCGGATGCCTTCGGGGTTGAGCAGGCTCTGTATCCGCACCGCCTCGTTGTCGTCGGAAAGGTGCATCTCCAGCCCGTAGACATCGAGGATCCACGACAGCACAATCACCGTCAGCGTCAGCAGCAGAAAGAGGGTGGCAGGGTGGGGGATGTATCGGCGTTTACTCATCGTCGGCTTCGAGGTTGTCAATGTCGAGGATGCGCAGTTCGAGGGCGCGCACCACCAATCGGGTGGCATTCACGCCGATGCGTTCGCCCTGCGGGAAGAGGCGGTTGACGAGGTCGGCTTGCCGCTTCTCGAGCGACTTGACGCCGAAGGGCATGCCGCGCAGGTTGGCAATCATCTCTTTGGTGTATCCCAGGGCGAGGTGTCGCAGGAAGCGTTCGTCGTACTCGTCGATGTCGTAGCTGATGACCGCCTCCTGTCGCTTGGTGTCGTTGTTGACGGCTTGTTTGAAGCGGGCAACAATCTTCTCCAGAATGGGGTAGTTGAAGACCAGCTTCTTGCCGTTCATCACCGCTTCCACGTCGGTGCGGGTGAGCAGTTCGCCTGTCTTCAGGATGATGCCGTCGGCGCCGGCATCGAGCACGTCTACCCACAGCTTCTCGTTGACGATCTCGCCGGTGAAGATGAGCACGTGCACGTCGCTGTACCGGCGGAAGATGTTGCGGCAGATGTCTACGCCGATGGTGGTGGAGCCTCCCAGCCCGAGGTCGAGCAGCACCAGGTCGGGTACCTGCCGTTCCATCAGTGTCCAGAACTCGGCTTCGGTCATGGCGGTGCCTATCACCTCGGCATTGGGGATTTCGTGGCGGAAGATCTCTTCGGTGCCTTTCAGCTCCAGTTTCACATCTTCTACGATGATGACGTTGAATGGATTGGAATGGGTCATAATGAGGGCTTTGTGAGGGTTCGTTGGTCGGGTGATACATATCGCGGTACGGTGAAGAACACCGTGAATCCCCCTTGGGGAGCCTGTTCGGCGTTGATGCGGCATCCGCGTCGTCCGGCAAACTCGTCGTGGTCGCGGATGACTTGTTTGCAGAGCAGGTACTCGGCGCCGTGTCCGCGGTGGGGGTAGAAGAGCGTGTTCAGCTCGTCGGTGGGCTTCGGGCGGCGCGGGTCGGTGAAGCGGAAGCGGATGTAGTCGCCGTCGGGCGCCGCTTGCAGCCGGAGCGCATCGGATGGCGGGGCGGCGGAGGCAGGGTTGTCGGCGGTGGCTGCGAGCGCTTCGGTCATCAGGCACTCCAGCAGGAAGCGCAGCTCGGTAAGGTCGCCGCTGACAGACAGCGCTTCGGCAGGCGGAAGGGGTTGGAAGGTGACGGTTGCCCGCTCTTTGTTCGCCGCCTTTCGGAAGAACCGGTCTGCGTAGTCGAACAGCTCGCGCACGCCGACGGCGGTGCGGCGGAAGACAACCTCCTCCAATTGCCGGGAGGCGCACGAGCTGAGGATGGTGAAGATACCCTTGTAATACTCTATCAGCTCGCCGATGGCGCGCACCGTCTCCTGCTCTTCCCGTTCGGACAGCCGTCCGGCGCGGAGCCGACCGATGAGCTGTTTGATCTTGTTGGGATAGTAAACGGTTTCGTGTTTGATGGTGGAGAGGCAGTTGTCCAGCACCTGGTTCTGTACGTGCAGCACGCTCTCCTCGCGGGCAGCCCGGGCTACTTCGTCCTGTGCGGTTTCGATGTCGCGGTATTTGGACGAGAGCCTGACCACGGTGTTGTAGATGACAATGGCGATGTAGCGTGCCACCAGCTCGAGCGTCAGCCGCGACGTGTCGGTGCGGTCGGCGTCGCGCAGCTGGAGGTAGAGCATGCCTACGCAAAGCTTGCCGTTGTCGCTCTCTACCACCAATGGGAAAGTGCCCATGTCGGCGGGAGCGGATGGGGCAGGCAGTGCTTCGGTCGGTTCGTCTTGTACGGTGATGCGCATGTGGTTGATGGGTACCAGCTCGTTGATGGCATCGAACGTGCTTGCCTCGATGCGTTGCGGGATGGCAGCCAGGTCGTCTTCGGAGATGTCGGTGTTCGGGGTGGCAGTGGCGGCAAAGACCTTCTTGTTGATTTCGAGCAGCTGTTCCAGGTTCCAGCGATTCACCAATCGCTTGCGTATGTAGAGGAAGTAATAGCCTGCCAGCAGCGTACCCATCAGGCAGACCGCGAGGATGATGCCCACGGTGCGGTTGCGTGTGGAGCGTTCCAGCGCATTGCAATAGGCTTCGAGCGAGCGGTCTTCGCCCAGCAGCTTGTACAGCGTGGTGTAGGCGGCATTGTTGTAATTGTAGGCATCCCATTGCTTGAGGGCAAGAAAGGCGACGGCGGCTTCGTTGCGGATGTCGAGGATGACATGGAAGTCGGAGTTGAAGGTGCTGTTCCACCAATCCAGTTCGGCAGGTTCCTCTTCGGCGACCAATGCAAGGGGATGGAGGTGGGGCTGAGGGGCATAGTGCCGGTAGTGTGCATTCAGGCAGACCATGGCAGAGTCGATATAGGCGAGCGCCTCTTCGAACGCGCCGTCGACATTGCTGTAATAGGCATCGTTGGCATAATCGGAGGCGCGGTCGAGCAGGGTTTCGTAGTCCCGGCTGTCGCTATCGGCACTCCATAGCAGCAGGGGAGGTGTCAGCAACAGGAGTGTGAGTATCTGTCTTTTTTTGAATAGGGGCATATCGCAGCTGATTATCCACACGGGCTGAATGACCGGCTTTGGCAGGTTACTTGATGAACTGTTTCAGCCAGTCGGGAAATTCCTTGAAGTGTTGCGACGGCGATGCCGCCAGCAGCGGCGAGTGAATCATCTGTATGTCGGCATTGGGAGCCACCTTCTTGTAGAGCACCACCTTGATGCGTTTCTGTTTGCAGGCAAGCGCTACGCCAAACGCTTCCATGTCGCACAGTTGCAGGATGGCGGCGTTGCTCTCGTTGATCTCGGGCACGTAGTTCATGCTCTGCATCATCTGGTAGCGGTTGCCCCAGATGTGAAGCAGGTGCGCATGCTGGTTGTAATAGTCGGGCAGGTTGAAGTCGTACTGCATCACGGTGGCTGGATGCACCACCGTTCCGGGCTTGAAGTGTTTGCTGTCTGCCACACAGAATCCTGCGTTGACAACCCATACGGGCAGGGTCTCCGTCCGGTTGAAGTACTCATTGCAGGTGAGCGCCGCTTGCAGATAGCCTACTCCCACGCACCGCACTTCGATGTACAAGCCGTTGCCGGCGTAGGCACGGTATTCGTTATCGGACAGATGTTCGCCTGTCTTCTCCTTTTCGGCAGCGGTGAAATGCTGCGCTAACTCCTCGCAAATCAGCAAGAATTCCTTCTTTGTGGCAACTGCTACCAAGACTTTCTTATTCTCCATGGGGTTTATTATGATTTTTGCACACAAAGGTAGTTGTTTTTAGTGAAAAACAAGTTGTTGGAAATAAACATCGATACAAACCATCCGCTTTTACCCGTTTTTAGGCTGTACCGACCGGCTCAATGGTCAACCGGTAGCACAGGTTCGACGCTACCGGTTGCACAGGTTCGCTGCTACCGGTTGCACAGGTTCGCTGCTACCGGTTGCACAGGTTCGCTGTCAACGGTAACAAAGGGTCTTTGTCAACCTTAACAAAGGGTCTTTGTCAACGGTAACAAAGGGTCTTTGTCAACGGTAACAAAGGGTCTTTGTCAACGGCAACAAAAGGTCTTTGTCAACGGTAACAAAAGGTCTTTGTCAACGGTGGAGTGGGTAAGTCCCAACGATGGATGGGGGGTTGATGTCTCCCTCTGTTTGTTTCAGGGGCGGAATCATTCGGTTTAGGCGCGGACTGTACACCGAAAAATAGAGAGTATAAAAAACGTTATGAAACAATGTGTGTGTGCAAAGAGTATGTGGTGTACAATCCGCGCTGAAATAGAGGTTTCTTTTTCGCTTAACTTAGTGGTTGTGCCTATTTTATTGCGTGTTGATGCTTGCAGCTTTTACAAAGTGCTTTCCCTTCATGCTTGTTATCCTTGTGTGTTCCTTAAAAATAACTAATACCTATATTCACATAGAGCTAATACCTAAACCTGAAACATGAAACAAAAACCTAAACTTGAGAAGAATGATGTTGTCCGTTTTCGTTTGGTGCGCCTGATTCGTGTTTGTGTCCTGTTGATGTGGCTAAGATACGGCATCGAATGACTGTGCGCCAAGAATATCCGACGGAAAGTTGTCGACCTTTGTAGAAAAAAAAGAGGCGTGCAGTGACAGGAAACGACACGATTCTTTGGGGATAGCCTCCTCTTCCCCACATCTGGGACATGGAGGGGGCAGGCGTGCCAACTGTGCGGCAAAACAATGGTGCGGTGTCTCACTGTTGACACACCGCACCGCACTGATCACATCGGAGAAGAGGGCTGTTCAGACAAGAATGCTGTCTAAAAAATTCCGCTGGCGGATGAAAAATTCGCTCTGCGCCATATAGTTGGAGCGTGCGATGGAGGTGGCGTAAAGCTTGAGCGATTCGAGCCAACGGAGGTGCATGGCGCAGTAGGTGGGATTGGAAGTGCTCATCAGATTGGCTGGGTCTACCCACAGGAAGGAGGTTGTCTTTCCGTTGATGTTGGCGTAGATGCTGTTCGACGGGATGTCGAACATGGAGAGATAGAATTCCACCCGTCCGCCCTGCTGTGTATTGCCCATGGTGATAAATCTCTCTATCTGGTCTATCACGTGCAACAGATCGTTCTTCACATGGGCAATAGATGCGGCACTGATCAGGTTGCGTCTGTGGAAATACTCCACTTTGCGCAGCGTGTTCACTACCATGTCTTTCTCGGAGATGATGGTGACGTCGAATGTTTGCAGCGTAATCCACGGAACGTTCTGGCTCAGCTCCAGTACGCTTTGGGGCAGTTCGGTGTCATCGTAGCTGAAGTTGTATTGGTGTTTCTGTATCTCGTACATCCATTGGTAGTAGAAGAACTTCATCAGGTGCGGATGACCGGGGTATAACAAGGGATATATCTTGTTCAGCGAGAGGGTTACCTCACGTTTTTCAATGTGCTGGTTGTTTAACCATGGGTTGTAAAGGATGTGAAGCATTTGCAGGAACGTCTCCTCGGGCGAAGTGTCTACATCGCCAAAGAGATGGAATACAGCATTGTTATCGGGTACGCTGTCTGCCAGGCGGTCAATGGAAAACCCCAATGTTTTGGACAGTGTGATTATCTCACCGAAAGTAAACATGTTGTCACCTCGAATGCGGCGGTATACGGACTCTCGCGACAACGACAGTGTATTCATCAGAAATGTAACCGGATTTTCGCCTGCCGGAAGCAGGGAAAGAATCTTGGCTATCAACGTTTTCTCAAACTTGCGATCCATGTTTCAATTGTACTAAATGAACGTTTATTGTATGTAATAGGATGGCAAAGATAAGTGTTGGTTGATAAAAAAACCTGTTTAGTTGGTTATAATAGATTAATATACCTTAATATAGGGAGGTGATGGGACTTTTATCCGGGTTTATTCGTGGTGGTACGGACTGCCGTT
>JAISGR010000025.1 GCA_031262995.1 Prevotellaceae bacterium
CTGGTACGTCCCGGCGCGCAAAAGACCGTTTCGCAGCAAACCAACCGCAACCTGTGCGCCACCCGCGAAGCACGCATGTACACCCGTCCGCAATTAGAGATCTATGCCGACGACGTGAAGTGCAGCCACGGCGCCACCGTGGGGCAGCTCGACGAGCGCGCCCTCTTCTACATGCGTCAGCGCGGCATCCCCGAACGGGAAGCCCGACTGCTGCTCATGTTTGCCTTCGTCAATGAAGTGATCGATACCATCCGGCTGGATGCCCTCAAAGACCGCCTCCACCTGCTTGTGGAGAAACGGTTCCGCGGAGAGCTGTCCAAGTGTCAGGGGTGTGGGGGATGCAGGTAAACCAAGCCGTGTCGAATGTCGGAGGATAGCGTCTTCGTCCGGAAACGGACTAAGCGACCACCTAGGGTAGGTGAAGCGACCACCTAGGGTAGGTGGAGCGACCACCTAGGGTAGGTGGAGCGACGAGCCAGGGTAGGTGGATTCACAGCCTTTTTCACCGAAACTTATTCCTCTTATAATGCGGCGTCACCCGTCGTACAAAGTAGACGGTCGACACCACCGTGAGGCAGGCGCCTATCAGGTAGGCTTTGTCGAACGTGCTCACATCGGCAACATAGCCGCCCAGCAGCAGTCCGATGCCGATGCCGACATCCCACGAGGTGAGGTAGGTAGAGGTGGCAGTGCCCCGCTTGCTGTTGGGGGCAAGGTTGACAAACAGCGTATTGTACGCCGGAAACAGGATGCCGAAGCCGATGCCCAGCAGCAGCGCCACCAGAAAGAACGCCACGGTGCACAGCCACAAGCTGCTTTCCATGATGTACACACACGCCGCCAGCAGGAAAAAGCTGAAAATAATGAGGTATAATCCGGTGGTGATGACCTCGGTTATCTTCCCGCGGTCGACAATCTTCCCCGCAAAGACACGCGAGGCTGCCATTCCCAGCGCCATAAAGGTAAAGAAGAAGCCCGTTCCGGCAGTGATGCCTATCTGCTTGGCATACATCGCTACGTAGTTGGTGGTCATGCCGTAGGGAATGGAGAGCAGCAGCAGACTGATGCCCGCCGGAACGCCCTTGACCAGGAAGAAACGGTCGAGCGAGACCGGCTCGCACGACTTGACTATCGCCTTCCGCGGTACCTTGACGAAGCCGGCACAGACGGCGCCCACGAGGCAGCAGCAGAGCGAACTGCCGAAGATGAGCGTGTAGCTCACCCCCGCCTCGTGCATGAAGAGTCCCAGCATCGGTCCCAGCGCCATGCCGATGTTGTTGGACAGTCCGTAATAACCCAGTCCCTCGCCGCGCCGCTCCGAAGGCATAATGTCTATCACAACCGTGTTGCCTGCCACCGACACCATGCCGAACGACACGCCTTGTCCGATCCGCAGGATGATGAACAGCGTCAGTGTTCCTGCCAGTATATATCCCATGAAGAAACTTGTAAAGACGAAGAACGCCAGCAAGTACAACGGCTTGCGGGCGAACGTATCGAGCAGATATCCCGAGAAGGGACGGATGCAAAGGGCGGCTACGGTATAGCAGGAGAGGACAACCCCGACCAGCGACGCGCCGGCACGAAAGGCTTCCGAGAGGTAGAACGGAAGTACCGGCATCGTCAGCCAGAACCCGAAATACAACAGAAAGTTGGCTGTCAGTAATAACAGGTAGCCCGGAGTAAAGAGCTTCTCTTTCAAGGAGGTATTACCTAATAGGCATGTTCAAATTCGCGCAGGAAGCGGACGTCATTCTCCGAGAAGAGGCGGAGATCTTTCACCTGATACTTCAGGTTGGCAATGCGCTCAACGCCCATGCCGAAGGCATAGCCGCTGTACACATCGGGGTCGATGTGGCAGTTGCGCAGCACATTCGGGTCGACCATGCCGCAGCCCAGAATCTCCACCCAGCCGGTATGCTTGCAGAAGGGACATCCCTTGCCGCCGCAGATGTGGCAGCTGATGTCCATCTCGGCGCTCGGCTCGGTAAACGGGAAGTAAGAGGGGCGCAAGCGAATCTTGGTATCGGCGCCGAACATCTCGCGGGCAAAGAGCAGTAACACCTGTTTCAGGTCGGTGAACGATACCTGCTTGTCGATGTACAGTCCCTCTACCTGGTGGAAGAAGCAGTGCGCGCGGTAGCTGATGGCTTCGTTGCGGTAGACCCGCCCCGGACAGATGACGCGGATGGGCGGCTGCGTGCTCTCCATGGTGCGTGTCTGTACCGACGAGGTATGGGTGCGCAGGATGATGTCGGGATGCGATTCGATAAAGAAGGTGTCCTGCATGTCGCGTGCCGGATGGTCTTCGGCGAAGTTCAGGGCGGAGAACACGTGCCAGTCGTCTTCTATCTCCGGACCTTCGGCAATGCTGAATCCCAGCCGTCCGAAGATACTGATGATTTCGTTCTTGACAATGCTCAGGGGGTGGCGCGTACCCATCGGCACGGGATAAGCAGAGCGGGTCAGGTCGATGTCGCCGCAGTCGCTGTCCATGCTTTCGAACTGCTCCTTGAGGGCGGCAATCCGTTCCTGCGCACGGGTCTTGAGTTCGTTCAGGCGCATACCTACCTCCTTTTTCTGATCGGCAGGCACGTTGCGGAAGTCGGTCATGAGTTCATTGACGGCACCCTTTTTACTGAGATACTTGATGCGGAGGGCTTCCAGCTCGTCGGCATTGCCCGCCGTAAGTGCTTCTACCTCCTGTAGAAGTTGATTAATCTTGCTTATCATCTCGTTGATTCTTACGAATTAGCTTATTTATGGTTGTAAAAACGGCGCAAAGATACAATCTTTTGCTTCAAGTGATTATCGAGGCGAGCGTCTATTTCTTCTCCGCCAGCGCAAAGTCGAGCTGCTTCTTCTCCAGATTGGCGCGTGCCACCTGTATGGTGATGGCGTCGCCCAGCGAGTAGATGCGGTGTTTGCGGCGTCCGCGGAGGCAGTAGTTCTTTTCGTCGAACTCGTAGTAGTCGTCGTCGAGGTCGCGAATGGGAATCATGCCTTCGCACTTGTTCTCGTTCAGCTCGACGTAGAGACCCCATTCGGTGACGCCGGAGATGACGCCGTCGTAGATTTCGCCCAGTCGCTCGCTCATGAACTCCACCTGCTTGTACTTGATGGATGCCCGTTCGGCTGTGGCAGCCAGTTGCTCCATGTCGCTGGAGTGCTTGCACAGATCTTCGTACTTCACCTCGGAGACCGACCGACCGCCGGACAAGTAGCGGGTGAGCAGGCGGTGCACCATCAGGTCGGGATAGCGGCGGATGGGCGAGGTGAAGTGGGTGTAGTAATCGAACGCCAGCCCGTAGTGACCGATGTTGTGCGTGGAGTAGCATGCTTTCTGCATCGAACGGATGGAGACGGTCTCGATGAGGTTCTGCTCCTTCTTGCCCTGCACCTTGTCAAGCAGTTGGTTGATGGACTTCGACACATCCGACTTCAGTCCCGTGGTGCGCAGCTTGTAGCCGAAGCGGGCGATGAACTGCGCCAGGTTGTCGAGCTTCTCGGGGTCGGGCAGGTCGTGTATGCGGTAGACGAACACCTTGGCTTTCTTCCCTCCGGAGACATGTCCAATCTTCGCGGCGACGGTGCGGTTGGCAAGCAGCATGAACTCCTCCACCAGCTTATTCGCCTCTTTGGAGACCTTGAAGTGTACGCTGACGGGGCGTCCGTGCTCGTCGATGTCGAACTTCACCTCGTAGCGGTCGAAGTTGATGGCTCCGGCGGCAAAGCGTTTGCTGCGGAGGATCTGCGCGATGTTGTTGAGCGTCTGTATCTCCTCGAGGTATTCGCCTTCGCCGGTCTCTATCGTCTGCTGCACCTCTTCGTAGGTGAAGCGGCGGTCGGACTTGATGACGGTTTGTGCGATGCGCGATGCTTTCACCTCGCCGCGCTCGTTGAGGCGGAAGATGACCGAGTACGCCAGCTTCTCTTCGTTGGGACGGAGCGAGCAGATGAAGTTGCAGAGCCGTTCGGGCAGCATGGGGATGGTGCGGTCGACCAGATAGATGGAGGTGGCGCGCTTCTCGGCTTCCTTGTCGATGGCGCCGCCCTCGGTAACGTAGTGGCTGACGTCGGCGATGTGTACGCCTACCTCCCACAGCCCGTCGGGCAGGCGGCGGATGGAGAGGGCATCGTCGAAGTCTTTGGCATCTTTGGGGTCGATGGTAAAGGTGGTGACGTTGCGGAAATCTTCGCGGCGGGCAAGCTCTTCGGCGGGAATCTCGGCAGGAATCCTTTCGGCAGCACGCTCCACCGAGGCGGGATAGGTATAAGGCAGTCCGTATTCGGCAAGGATGGCGTGCATCTCGGTGTTGTTCTCGCCTGTGCGTCCCAACACATCTATCACTTGTCCGATGGGGTTCTTGGCTTTGTCAGGCCATTCGATCACTTTGACCACAGCCTTGTCGCCCGTCTTTCCGCCTTTGAGCTTGTCGTGCGGGATGAAGATGTCATTGGCAAGGGTGCGGTTCTCGGTCACGAGGAAGGCATACGATTTCGATACCTCGAGGGTGCCCACGAAGGTGTCGTTGGCGCGTTCGAGAATCTCCACCACCTCACCTTCGGCTTCGCGTCCGCGCCGTTTGGCAAAGAAGGTGATGCGCACGCGGTCGCCCGCCATGGCATGGGCAGAGTTGCGCTCGGCAATGAATATGGGATCGCCGCCACCGTCGGGGAGGAAGGAGTTCTTTCCGTTGCTTTTGCGCTGGAAGATACCCGTCAGCTCCACGCCGTGGTCGTTGAGGCGATACTTGTTCCTGTCGGTCTCGGTGATGTAGTCGTCCAATTTCAGGTCACCGAGAATGTCCATGCAGAGCATCTTGAGCGGGTGGGTGGTGAGGTGCAGCTGTTCGAAGATATATTTCAACGAGAGCACCTCTGCGGGTCGGGCATGGAAGAAGTCCATTAATACGGCGGCAAGCTCCTTCTTTTTCATCCGCTTGCCGGCTTTCTTTTCTCTATGTTTCGCCATATTGATAATCATTAATTGTGTGACACATACCCAACAAGGCACAGGTATCATTTGTTTGCCTTTGCCGGAATATCTGTGTTTGCAGCAAAGCTGCGCCCTATTCAGATACCGACAGAAGCAACACAAACCACCTGTTGCCTTGGGGTTGTATCGGTTTACTGTTCTTTCAGTTGGACAGTATAGGTCTTGACAACGCCGTTATAATCAAATGTAACTACAGATTTCCCGGTTTTGGATTCGGGCTGGACAACGTCAATCTTGACGCGGGAGTCATTTGCAGAGGCTGATACCTTGGGCACCTTTGTTGCGTTGGCAGGCAGGGTATATTCCGCATAGTACTGGTCATATCCCACATAGCCGTTGGCATTGGTCGATCTCACCGGCGTTATCGGCAACTCTACCTTCTTGCCGCCAATCTTTATCTCCACTTCAGGCACTTCCGGATACTCCAGTGCCTTTCCTTTTACGCTAAATCCCAAGCCGTTAAGCGCACACAGTTTCGTGTCGCCGCTTCCTTCGGCAACCAGGAAGAGGGCATGTTTCTTATCCAACCGGTCTACCACTTCGGAAACGTCTATCGTATATTTGGTCACCTTGTTGGCAGCGCCGGCAGGAACAACGATTTCACCAATCTTCTGTCCTTTCCATGCCTCGTTGCTCCACGGGCCGTCTAACCAAACGTTGATTTTGAAGGAAGCGTCGGTTGCTGCCGTCAGGAAGAGGTTGAACGAGGTGCCGTTTCCTTCTTTCGTCCCTGCAAAAGGCTTTAATCCCTTTTGAGGGGTATCCAAACCGCCGAAGCCGAAATATTTGTAGCCGACAATGTCACCGTTCAGCATGTCCACAGCCATGTTATTGTCCCAGATGTCCCATGAATCCTGCATGGCACGTCCGTTCGACAGGTAGCAGGCATATCCCGCAGAGTAGTATTTATAAGGATCCAAACCGAAAATCTGGAACCCTTCCGAAGTGACTTCCGCTCCGGTATAGACATTGCCGTTGCTTGCTTTCGCCTGCCAAATACTGTCGGATGCAAAGGGGTCATAACCGGAGATTGTTACTTTTCCACCCGCTGCCACCGCTTTTTCATCCCAACGGATGATGACGGGAGCCACCATTGCCTGGCGTGCAAAACCGAATCCGCGTGGCGGGCGGTGATAGAAGACATACCATTGCCCGTTGATTTCCTCCAGACTTCCATGCGTATTGTGCGCCGCATTGGTCTCCTCCAGCTTACTGCCGTCCTGATTAAGAACGATACCACGCGAATCTACCAGTACACCGCCGCTACGCCACGGCCCCAACGGCGTATCGCCGAAGGCATAGCGCAACGTTGAGTTGGAATTGCCCAATCCGTAGTCCGGTCCTGAATAGCCGGAAAAGATCATGACGTACTTGTTGCCCACCTGACGGATGGAAGAGGCTTCAAAGAAGTTAAAGTCTTTGGGGTTCTGCTCTTTGTACAGCGCAGGATAGGTTGTACCCTTGGGGTCGCGTACCTCGCCTCTGGGTGAGCTGGCAGGAATAAAATAAGGTATCACTTTCGTTCCCGGGCGAACGGAATACATGGTGTTCTGATCCAATTGCGCTGCCGATGAGCGTTGGAATCCCCAGAAGCCGTAGGCGCGGAACCCGATATTGTAGTCCGGATCTTTGGGGTCGGTGATGTATTCTACGAAGATCGAAGGGTCAAAGCCTAAGATGCTACCCGCCACGGTGCGCTTGCCGTCTTCCGTCAGATTAACCGGCGTAAAAGGACCGTCCGGACGACTGCCTTTGCAGACCATTGCCTCTCTGCCGAATCCGCGGCTATGCGGATAGAGATAGTATTCCTTGGTGCCGTCTTTTTGCTTGATTTCAACCAAATCGGGGGCATACATCACATCCCATCGGCCGCCCGTCTGATAGGTAAAGATGGCGCCCTCGTCTCTCCAGTCGGTCAGATCTTCTACGGGAGCCGACCACATGCGAATGTCCGGACCGCAATATTCGGTAAAGCGAAGATCGTGCGAACCAATGATATAGGCACGGTACTTACCGGGGTTATCCGGGTCTTCGAACACGCGCGGTTCTCCATCGGGAAGGTGTTCCCAAAGCGGCAGATACGGATTTCCCGTACCGATTGCAATTTCTGTCCTGTTACCATCCGTCGCTCCGCAAGCGGCAAACAACAGAACGGCTGCGCATAAAGCAGCCTGCTTCACTACACAAGTTAGTCTCTTTTTCATTTGAAATAATAATGTTTTACGGGGTTAATATAATGTCCAAATACAATGGTACCTAAAGACGGTGATGACCTATACAATTTTCCCGTCCACGAGATGTATCGTCCGGTCGGTGAGTGCAGCCAGCCCTTCGTCGTGGGTCACGATGACGAATGTCTGTCCCAGTCGGTCGCGCAGGTCGAAGAAGAGGCGGTGCAGCTCCTCTTTGTTGTGTGTGTCGAGGCTGCCCGAAGGCTCGTCTGCCAGCACCACCGAAGGATGGTTGATGAGGGCGCGGGCAACAGCGATGCGTTGCTTCTCGCCGCCCGACAGTTCGTTGGGCTTGTGCCCGGCGCGGTCGGCAAGGTGCATAAACTCCAACAGCTCCATGGCTGCCGCGCAGGCTTCTTTTCGCCCTGTTCCACCGATGAAAGCGGGAATCATCACGTTTTCTACGGCAGTAAACTCGGGCAGCAGCTGGTGAAACTGAAACACGAATCCGATGTGCCGGTTGCGGAAAGCGGAGCGTTCACGCTCCTTCATGCGGCGAACATCCGTGTCATCAATCACCACACTTCCGCTGTCGGGCGCATCCAATGTGCCCATGATTTGCAACAAAGTAGTTTTGCCGGCGCCGCTCGGTCCGACAATGCTCACTACCTCGCCCCGCGCTATTTGCAGGTCGATACCGCGCAATACTTGCAGCGTGCCGAAAGACTTGGTGATGGAGTAAAGTTGTATCATGGGTGCAAAGCTACTGCTTTTTTATCCGTCGGGAACCAATGTCCTGTTCTTTTTTAACCCTATATCCAAAGCAAGTGAGAATGGCAAAGTGACAGTTAGTACGCTGTCACCGTTAACGGATGACTTTGAGATAGTCCGTTTTTCCGCCTCCAACTCAATGGGAAGACAAGTTCATGTCAATGAAAGAAAGACATTATCCCATTGAAAAGACTATTTTATCTCACTGAGAAAACTATTTCATCTTAGTAAGATACAATAGTCTTTTCAGAAAATAATCCTTTTATATTTGGGATTACGGGGGGAAATAATTAAGTTTTTTCGTATAAAGTTAACCACCCTATATTTGGAATAAAGATATTCTTTATCTTTGCAAAAAATATTTTTCCTATGACAACAGAAGAAGATAAAATAATAAAGTTGGATTCTGATACAGCATCAGAAGAACAAAGTGAAGAGGGTGGCAGCTGTCCTGATGATTCTGCTTTTTCTGATATTGATATAAATGATACCCCCTTTTCTGTATTTGAATATCTCCGCCAGTTAGATAGAGGAAAAATTGTTATACAACCAGATTTTCAAAGGAATCAGGTCTGGAAAGCTAAGCAAAAGAGTAGATTTATAGAGTCCGTTCTATTGGATTACCCTTTACCTCCTATTTATTTAAACGAAACCAATGAAGCAAACTATATAGTGATAGATGGTTTACAGCGTACGACTGCTTTAAAAGAATTTTATACAGGGAAGTTGCAATTGAATAAATTAAAAGCTTTGGAAAAATTTAATGGAAAGTTCTTTAAGGATTTACCAGAAGCTATTCAGTCTAAATTTGAGGATAAAAAATTAACCATATTTAGATTAAAGCCATCTACGAAAATGGCTGTGATTTATGACTTGTTTGAGAGAATAAATACTGGTGGCACCCAATTAAACAGACAGGAGGTACGTAGCTGTATCTTTATAGGAGCATCAACATCATTGCTTAAAAAACTATCAGAACAGACATACTTTAAAAATGCTATTGATAATGGAGTAAGTAGTATTAGGATGAAAGATCGAGAAGTCATTCTACGTTATATAGCTTTTCGTTGGTTCAACTATAAAGAAGAATATGCCAATATGAGCGATTATATCGAATCTGTAATGAAACGTATCAATATAATGAAGAATGATGAAATTCAAAGAATAGAAACGGATTTTGAACAAGTTATGACAATATCACTCTCTATTTGGGGAAATGCCAATTTTAGGATCCCAACAAAACATACAAGGGGATCTGTTAATATTGCGGTTTTAGAAACAGTGTGTAACTATTTATCATATAAAAACAATCATTTTATTGAAAAGAATAAGAATGTTATAAAGAGTAATTATACACAACTTATAAAAGATCCTATTTACCTTGATACAGTGAGTCGTTCAACCGGAACTAGGACAAAAGTATTAGATCGATTCAGGCTCGCACATGAAATATTAAATAAAAATACAATATGATTAATAAATTACGGCTTCAAAATTTTAAATGCTTTCAAGCATCCACATCATTTGAATTTGCAAAGCTAAACTTGCTTACAGGTGTGAATGGACGTGGAAAATCATCGCTGTTACAATCTGTTTTGATATTGAGCCAGTCAGCTTGGGAATATGACAATCTGAAGAAACTGCTAATAAACGGAGGATATATCGAATTAGGAAACTTTGATGATATAAGAAACAGCGAAACGCCAAAAGGTGAAGATGTCATAATAGAGTTTACTATTGATTCTCAAATCATTAAACTTCAATATGCCGAAAACCTATCAGATGCCCTTTCTGCCAATTATGTAGGAAATAAAATGCCGCGAGGAATTGATGATTTTCTGCAATTAATTAAGCATGTACATTTCATAAGTGCAGATAGGCTTGGCCCACTAAAATATGTGGAAAAGATGAGTTTATCAGAATTCATTCACGTGGGAACACAGGGAGAATATACCATCAACATATTAGCTAATTCGATGAACTTGCCGAATGTTGACGATAGCCTTTATAGAGGGGCAGATGCAGCCTCTGTTCTTCAACAAACAACAGAATGGCTCAGTTATATTTTGGATGGAGCAAAAATAGATATCAAGGGACTTGACAAAGAGAGTAGCGTATTGTATATGCTTCTTAATAATAAAAACACCTCGCGTTCATACAAACCTATGAATGTGGGCTTTGGATATAGCTATATTTTGCCATTAATTGTCACGGGGTTAATTGCAAAAAAAGAAGAAATCGTTATTATTGAAAATCCAGAAGCACATTTGCATCCAAAGGCACAATCTCGACTTATAGAGTTTTTTGCTCGGGTAGCTTCTCGTGGGGTGCAAGTTTTTATAGAATCCCATAGTGAACATATTTTGAATGGATTACGAGTATGTGCCCTAAATCCTACTATTGAGATAGGAACATCCGATGTCTCTATCTACTATTTTAATGAAGCGTTCAATGCTGAGAAGCTGGAAATGGACGAACATGCTAAAATAAAGAATTGGCCTTTAGGCTTTTTTGACCAGCAAGAAAACGATTTGGCTGAGATCTTTAAGTATAACAGATAACCCCATGACGGCACATTTCTACATCTTGGCTGAATCATTCCGATATAACAATAGTCTTAGTAGTGAAGAGATTGAAGAAAAAGTCATGCGGTTATCGGAAGACCTAAGCCATATCAATAAATACAAAGACACGAATAAATTGTATGTGAATTATGATGAGATATATCCTCAACTATTCTATTCACATTTTACCATTCAAGATTTTATATGCACACCTCAAGTTTTAAAGCGAGAAGGTATTGATAGGGATATAATCAATGCACTACAACGTATTTTTGAAAAAGCAGAATCTACTCCGATTACGTCTCAAGAAGTCAAAAATGACTTATTGTCATGGATTGATGAGAACGATTGTCACGGCATTATAGCTTTTCATAAAATCAAAGATATGGATGATTCAGTTCAGATTGTTTATGGTATAGATGGATGGTATAAATTTAGACGGCACTTTCTCGGGATATATCCCAAAGAGGCCGATTTTTTCTTAGATGAATGCAAAAAGTACTTCCCCAAATTATACTTTCATGATCGTAATAAAGACACGATAAAAACGATATTGAAAGACTGTCCGAAAAAGATAATATTTCATTTGTCAGCTTTGAATGACATTTTCAATCAATGCATTCAAGACGGATTAAATAGAACGCAGATATTGCAGCAATTCTCCATAAAGGCAAATCTTGATGAAACAGCCTCATTGGAAGGAGATGCCTCAAGAAAGGAAAACTTTACGTTTGAGTTTGTTAATGATGCGGGAGTGAAAGAGAATGTGTGTTGTGAACCTCATTTAAAGTTATGCTATTCCGACAATAACACATCTTATTCAACGAATAGGCGAATCTATTTTCATGAAGGAAAAACCAATATTCAAAATGGAAGCATCCTTATCGGTCATATCGGTACTCATTTGTAACGGGATCAAAAATGCTCTCAATGCTCCTTCCGATACTTGATGTTCCTCGGATGGTGCTCGATAATCTCACTTCGCAGCATATTCCGGTCGATGTGGGTATAAATCTCGGTCGTAGCGATTGATTCGTGCCCCAGCATGGCCTGTATGGCGCGCAGATTGGCTCCGCCCTCCAACAGGTGTGTGGCAAAAGAGTGGCGGAAGGTGTGGGGGCTGATGTTCTTGGTGATTCCTGCCCGTTCTGCCAGCTCCTTGATCAGGTGGAACACCATGATGCGCGAGATGCCGTTGCCCCAGCGTGCGAGGAAAAGATAATCCTCATAGCCCGGCTTGATGCGTCCCTGTATGCGTTCGGTCAGCCAGTAGTTAATCTCCTTGACGGCATGGGGCGAGACCGGCACCAACCGCTGCTTGCTGCCCTTGCCCTCCACCTTGATAAAGCCTTCCTCGAAGTAAAGGTCGGACAGTTTCATGCCGCACAACTCCGAGACCCGCAGTCCGCAACTGTACAACGTCTCGAGCATGGCACGGTTGCGCTGTCCTTCGCTTTTGCTCATATCGACGGCGCCGATGATGGCATCTATCTCTTCCACCGTCAGCACCTCGGGCAGCTTAAAGCCCTTCTTGGGCGCTTCGAGCAGCTCGGCGGGATTGTCATCGCGATAGTCGTGCATCACAAGGAAGTGAAAGAACGACTTGATGCCCGAGATAACCCGTGCCTGGGAAACGGGATGGATGCCGATGTCGTGCAATCCGGCGGCAAACTGTTCCAGATCGGTAAGCATCACATCCAACATGCCCAGATTCTCCAAGTGCAGGAAGGCGAGCAGCTTGTTCAAGTCGGTCAGATAGGCATCGAGCGTATTCTCCGACAAACCTTTCTCCAACTTCAGGTACTGCCGGTACTTGCGGACAACGGCAGCCTCCTTTTCCTTCTTCTTGATTTTTTCGTCTACTGTCATATCTTTTATATACCTTTGCGCACTATTAGTAACACCGCAAAGGTAAATAAAAAGCAGCAATGAGAAGAATACTCATCATCAACGGTCCCAACCTCAATTTATTAGGCAAGCGCGAGCCGTCAACGTATGGCAACATTGCATTCGAAGATTATCTCGACACACTCCGTCGACGCTATCCCGATATACAGACAACCTATTTCCAATCGAACACCGAAGGCGCGCTGATAGACAAGATTCAGCAGGCAGGATTCGAGGTCGACGGCATCATACTGAATGCCGGCGCCTATACCCACACCTCTGTTGCGTTGCAGGATGCCATCCGCGCCATCCCCGCTCCGGTCATCGAGGTGCATATCTCCAACGTACATGCCCGCGAAGCCTATCGGCACACCTCCATGATTGCTGCCGCCTGCCGGGGCGTTATCTGCGGATTCGGGATGGATTCGTACCGGCTCGCCGTCGAGGCGCTTCTGGACATCTAATTCATAAACAATATATTACATGTTATTAAAACAAACAAAAATCGTAGCAACCATCTCCGACAAGCGGTGCGAAGTGCCGTTCATCAAGGAACTCTTTGAAGCAGGCATGAACGTAGTGCGCATAAACACGGCACACCTCGGACGCGAAGGCATTGACCGACTGATAGACAACACACGGGCGGTATCCAACCGCATTGCCCTATTGATGGATACCAAAGGACCGGAGGTACGCACCTCCCCCTGTCCCGAACCGATTCCCTTCAAAGCCGGCGAGCAGGTGAAGATCAAGGCGTCGCTCGAACAAACCACCACGCACGACTGCATCTGCGTCTCCTATCCCAACTTTGTACACGATGTCAGCACAGGCGTACATATCCTCATCGACGACGGTGACCTGGAGCTGGTGGTCAAAGAGAAAAAGGACGACCACTTGGTGTGCGAAGTACAGAACGACGCCACGCTGGGCAGTCACAAGAGCGTCAACGTGCCGGGTGTACGCATCAATCTGCCCTCCCTCACGGAGAAAGACCGCCAGAACATCCTGTACGGCATCGAACGCGACATCGACTTCATTGCACACTCCTTCGTGCGCAACCGTCACGACGTGCTCGACATCCGCCAAATACTCGACGAGCACCACAGCGACATACAAATCATTGCCAAGATTGAGAATCAGGAGGGTGTGGACAACATCGACGAGATACTCGAAGTGGCAGACGGCATCATGGTAGCCCGCGGCGACCTCGGCATCGAAGTGCCGCAAGAGCGCATCCCGGGCATTCAGCGGCTGCTCATCAAGAAGTGCATCCTTGCCAAGAAACCGGTGATTGTAGCCACGCAGATGCTGCACACCATGATAGAGAACCCCCGCCCCACCCGCGCCGAGGTGACCGACATCGCCAACGCCATCTACTACCGCACCGACGCCCTGATGCTAAGCGGCGAAACGGCTTACGGCAAGTATCCGCAGGAAGCGGTTAAAACCATGACCTCCGTAGCCGCCCAAGCCGAAAAGGATAAGCTGGCAGACAATGACATCCGCATCCCTTTCCATGACGACAGCACCGATGTGACCGCCTTCCTTGCCAAACAGGCAGTAAAGGCAACCATCAAACTGAAGATACGCGCCATCATCACCGACAGCTACAGCGGACGCACCGCACGCAACCTTGCCGCCTATCGGGGCAAGTATCCCGTGCTCGCCATCTGCTACAAAGAGAAGACGATGCGTCAACTGGCGCTCTCCTACGGCGTGGAAGCCATCTACATGCCCGAGCTTGCCAACGGACAGGAGTACTATTTTGCCGCCCTGCGCCGCCTCCTCAAAGAGGGACGACTGAAAAAGGCGGATATGGTGGGTTACCTGAGCAGCGGAAAAGCAGGCACACAGACCTCCTTCCTCGAAATCAACGTCATCGGCGATGCGTTGAAGTATGCCGACGAAAGCGTACTGCCCAACAAAAACAGATACCTTTAGGAAATGAAAGCATGGAAGAATACATCTTGCAACACATCGAACCGGAGAGCGACTACCTGAAGGCGCTCTATCGTGCCACCCAACTGAAGTTGCTCTACCCGCGCATGGTGTCGGGACATCTACAGGGACGGTTGCTGAAGATGTTGGTGCAGATGATTCGTCCGCAGCACATACTGGAGATAGGCACATACAGCGGCTACTCGGCATTGTGCATGGCAGAAGGAATGCCCGAAGGCAGCACGTTGCACACCTTCGAGATAAACGATGAGCAAGAGGTATTCACCCGTCCGTGGATAGCCGGCTCGGAGTGGGCGGACAGGATAGACTTCCGCATCGGCGACGCCCTGCAAGAGGCGCCGAAGCTGGGCATCACCTTCGATATGGTATTTATAGACGGCGACAAACGGAAGTACGTCGACTATTACGAGCTGGCGCTGTCGATGCTTGCCGACAACGGCTACATCCTCGCCGATAACACCCTGTGGGACGGACATGTGGTGGAAGCATCGGCACAAGACGCCCAAACCGTCGGCATCCGCACATTCAACGACCACGTGGCTGCCGACACACGGGTAGAGAAGATTATCTTACCGCTGCGCGACGGATTGAGCATCATCCGCAAGCGCTGAACGGTTATCCATTCAATCATTCACGCATCTATTCACTCTAAAAACTTAAAGCTTATGGAAACGACCAGACAAAACAAAATAGCCCGTCTGCTGCAAAAGGAGCTGAGCGAAATCTTCCTCCTGCAAACCAAGTCGATGCCTGGTGTGCTGGTATCGGTCAGCGCCGTACGCATCAGCCCCGACCTGAGTGTGGCACGTGCCTACCTCAGCATCTTCCCCTCGGAAAAAGCCGAAGAGATCATCGCCAATGTCAACAACAACATGCGCTCTATCCGCTACGAGCTGGGCACACGTGTCCGCCACCAGCTGCGCATCATTCCCGAACTGAAGTTCTTCGTCGACGATTCGCTGGATTATATCGAGAAGATAGACGAGCTGTTGAAGCACCCCGACAACGACGCTTCCCGACAGTAGCAGCAACCACAGCCCGACAGAGTCGTGAATCTTCCTTTCTACATTGCCCGCCGCTACCTCTTCTCGAAGAAGAAGCACAATGCCATCAACATCATCTCTGCCGTTTCGATGTGCGGAGTGGCGTTGGCTACGCTGTCGCTGGTGTGTACCCTGTCGGTGTTCAACGGCTTTCAGGAGATGGTGGCAAGCTTCTTCACCGCGTTCGACCCCGAGCTGAAGATTCTGCCCCGCGAGGGAAAGGTGTTCGATCCCGACGATTTGCCGGTGGCACAAGTGCGCGCCCTGCCCGAGGTTGCCGTCTGTACCCAAACGCTGGAAGAGAACGCCATGGTGCAGTACAAAGAGCGCCAGGCAATGGTTGTATTGAAAGGGGTAGAGGATAACTTTACCCAACTGACCGCCATAGACAGCCTGCTCTACGGAACGGGGCGGTTCCTGTTGCACGATGCCGATGTGGATTATGCCGTCCTGGGTGCCGAGTTAGTCTCCGAGCTGGGCACGGGGCTGCAATTTGTCGACCCGCTGAAGGTGTATGCCCCCAAGCGCACCGCCCGCGTCAACATGACAAACCCGTCGGCATCGTTCAACCGCGACTACCTCTTCTCGCCCGGCGTGGTGTTCATGGTCAATCAGTCGCAGTATGATGCCCGTTACATCCTCACCTCGCTCGCTTTTGCCCGCCGCCTCTTCGACTACGAGCACGAAGTGACCGCCCTCGAGCTGAAGCTGAAACCGGGCACCGGCACAGCTGCTTTCCAAAAGAAGATCACCCGCCTGCTGGGCGATAAATACATCGTTCAAAACCGCTACGAACAACAAGCCGACGTGTTCCGAATCATGGAGATAGAGAAGTTCATCTCCTACCTTTTCCTCACCTTTATCCTTGCCGTTGCCTGCTTCAATGTAGTAGGGTCGCTCTCCATGCTGATACTCGACAAGAGCGAAGATGCCGCCACCCTACGCAGCCTGGGAGCCGACAACAAACTGATAGCCCGCATCTTCCTGTTCGAGGGACGCCTCATCTCACTGCTGGGCGCTGTGGCAGGCATTCTGCTCGGTGTGTTGCTCTGTGCTTTGCAACAACGCTTCGGGTTCATCTCACTGGGCAATGGAAGCGGCACCTTTGTTGTCGATGCCTATCCCGTGAGCGTGCACCTCACCGACGTACTGCTCATCCTCGCCACGGTGATTGCCGTAGGCTTCCTGTCGGTATGGTATCCGGTGCGGTACCTCACAAGGAGGCTATCGCTTCACTCCGAATCCCTTCCAAAATAGTCGAACCGAATCATTAAATCGGAGATGGTGTAAGCCTGCTTGGCACGCTGCTCCTCTGCGGGCGACACCTTCGAAAGGTCGCCTACGGGATTGTTGTACATGCCCACGGCGAAGGGCGGACGCGACGGGTCGAGGATGCTTTGTCCCATTCCTTTCCATGGCGCATCATCGAGCTTCAGCAGGTTGAGCAGGGTGGTGTACATGTCGGCTTGTCCCATGACGGCATCGTAACGCAAGGCTACGGGTGAGTTGAGTACGATGAAAGGAGTGAACTGCTTGTCGGACACGATGCCCTTGCCGCGCGGCGAAGCACACAGGTCGGCACGGTCGGCAGTCAACCCTTCGTGGTCGCCGGTGATGACGATCAGGGTGCGGTCATAGTCGGGACGCGCACGCAGGTAGTCGACAAAGGCGCCGATGGCACGGTCGGTATAGTGCGCAGTATTCATGTAGTCGCGCATTCGCTCCGGATAGTCGGCAGGGAAGTGCAACTGCTGCAAGGCTTCGGGCAGCTTGAACGGGTTGTGTCCCGAATAGGTGACGCAAAGCAGGCAATAACTCTCGCCGTCGCGGGCAATCTCTCCATGCGCCATCTTCTCGGCACATTGACGCAGGAAAGGCACATCGCCCAGCTTCTGTCGTCCGTACATACCAATCTTTTCGCCATCGACAAAGTCCTTCTTGCTGATGAGGGTGTCATAGCCAAAGCTCTTCGCCACCACCTGCTGATTCCAGACGATGGGTTTGTCGACCGTCATCAGGTAGGTGCGGGTACCGAACTTCGCTTTCATCGCCTCGGGCAACGAATGAAACGTGTGCTGCGGATACTTGATGCTGTAAGCCCCTTCGGCAATGGGCAACATGCCCGTCATGAGCAGCATCTGCCCGTCGATAGAACGCCCGCCCTTGGTTTGTGTCAGCACATGCGGCGCATAGAGCGTGTGCGGGTCGGCAAGCAGGCGGTTCAGGTTCGGAGTAATCTCCTGTCCTTCGACGCGCTGCTCCAGTACCCAGCTCTCGAACGATTCAGCCAGGATGATGACGAGGTTGGTTCGTTCGGGTATCGTATCGGGCAAGGCACGGTAGGGCGGACGGGCATCGAGCCATGTCCGGATCTGCGCTGCCGTCTCGGGCGTGTACACCTCCCGTTTCTTCAGTGCATCGTGGAGCAAGGAGCCGAATACGGTATATTCGGGCGTGGTGCAGGTGTGCTTGTTGGCTCCTTGCAGATACTCGAAAGACGCAACAAAGCCTCCCTTGCGCAACGACAACGCAAACGATACCAAGCCAAAGCCCGCCAGCAACAGCAGGTAGCTGCCTGCCAGCCGCAGGTAAGAACCCTGATCCCGGGAAGGTTGCCGCAAGCGCCGCAGCCGATTGCCGTAAAGCACACCGAAGAGCGTGGAGAGAAAGAACACCACATCCGTCCAACGCACGGAATCCCACACACTGGCGCCGAAATCGGACAGGTTACCCACCGCGGCATAGCTGTCCAACGGAATGGCGGCAAAATAGGTGCGGGCATACATCAGGTTGGCAACCAGCAGCCCGTCGACCGCCAACAGCACAACCGTCTGCACCCACCGGCGATGGGCACATACAAATGGCAACAGTAACAGCAACGTTACGAATACCCCGTTGATATAAAGCTCAAAGGTGGAAAACGACGTAAAGGTGGTTTGCAGACACCACAGGAAGTCGAAATAGATGAACTTGAAAAACAGACATCCTCCCAATAGAAACGTCTGCTTTGTCGTGTACTTGGTCATTATCTTCATATAAGTGGAATGAAAGAGGGCGCAAAAGTATGTAAAAAGTCCGTAACTTTGCGCTTCGAAAAACATTAATTCTATGAATGTAGCAGTTATCCTTGCCGGAGGAACCGGTTCGCGCATGGGAGGAACCCTTCCCAAACAGTTCCTGACGGTGGCAGGACGCAGCGTCATTGAGTACGCCATCGACACCTTCGACCGCCATGCACAGATAGACGAAATAGCCGTGGTGTGTCACGCCGATTACCTCGAGGAGATGGGCGCCATCTGCCGACGCAACCGGTGGAGCAAGGTAAAGCGCCTCCTCACCGGCGGCAAAGAGCGTTACCACTCCAGCCTGCAAGCCATCGAGACATACGCCGCACAAGCGGTGGAGGTGAAAGCGAACGCCGACACCGTCAATCTGCTGCTGCACGATGCCGCCCGTCCGCTGGTAAGCAGCCGCATCATCACCGACTGCGTGGAAGCCCTCCGCCGATACGAAGCCGTGGGCGTGGCTGTTCCTGCTACCGATACCATTGTCGAGACCACCGAGGCAGACAACCTCATTGCCCGCGTTACCGACCGCCGGCTGTTGCGTCACATGCAGACACCCCAGTGCTTCCGGCTCAACACCATCGCCCGCGCCTACCGCCTTGCACTTACCGACCCCGACTTTCACGCCACCGACGATTGCGGCGTAGTGCTGCGCTACCTGCCCCAAGTGCCTGTTTACCTCGTACACGGCGAGCATACCAACTTGAAAATTACTTATCCCGAAGAGATGTTTCTGATAGAGAAGTTGGTTACATCGACATAATATTCATACCTTTGCGCGCAAACATCAGAATCCCGCACCCCCTCACGTATGAAAGACTTTTTCCAACTCCTGCGACGCTTCGTCCCACCCTATAAAAAGTTCCTGATAGGCGCTCTCTTCCTGAATTTACTCTCGGCTGTACTCAACATCTTTTCGTTCACCCTCATCATGCCTATCCTGAAGATTCTCTTCAAGATGGACGATGCCAAGGTGTATGAGTTCATGGCATGGAACACCCCCGGCGCCGACTTCAAGGATGTTGCCGTCAACAATGCCTACTATTACATCTCCGAACTGATCAGCTCGCAGGGGGCATCGTTCACACTGCTGATACTGGGCATCTTTCTGGCAGTAATGACGTTCTTCAAGACATTCACCTACTTTGCCGGCAGCGCCATGATGATACCGCTGCGTACGGGTGTGGTGCGCGACATCCGCAATCAGGTGTACCGCAAGTTGCTCAGCCTGCCGCTGGGCTTCTTCTCCGAGGAACGAAAGGGTGACATCATTGCCCGCATGAGCGGCGACGTGAACGAAGTGGAGACCTCCGTCACCAGCTCGCTCGACATGCTGATAAAGAACCCCATCCTGATAATGGTCTACTTCGGTACACTCATCGCCGTGAGCTGGCAGCTGACCCTCTTCACGCTATTGGTGCTGCCCGTGATGGGTTGGGTGATGGGCACCGTGGGCAAGAAGCTGAAACGGAAATCGCTCGAGGCACAAGCCAAGTGGAGTGACATCATGGCGCAGCTGGAAGAGACGCTGGGCGGACTGCGCATCATCAAGGCATTCATTGCCGAACGGAAGATGATGCGGCGGTTCGACCGATGCACCAACGAATACCGCGATGCCATCAACCGCGTTGCCACCCGCCAGGCACTGGCACATCCCATGAGCGAGTTTCTCGGCACGTGCGTCATCGTCATCGTGCTGTGGTTTGGCGGCACGCTCATCCTGGGCAACAGCACCGGCATCGAAGCCCCGTCGTTCATCTTCTATCTGGTGATTCTGTACAGCCTCATCAACCCGCTCAAGGAGTTCTCCAAAGCAAGCTACAACATCCCCAAGGGACTGGCATCGATGGAGCGCATCGACAAGATACTGCTGGCAGAGAACCCCATCCGGGAGGCGGCACACCCCCAACCGCTGAATGCCTTCAACAGCGAGATCGTCTTCCGCGAGGTGTCATTCAACTACGAGACCTCGCGTGAGGTGCTGCGACACGTCAACCTCACCGTCCCCAAAGGGAAGACCATCGCCCTCGTCGGGCAGTCGGGATCGGGCAAATCGACGCTGGTCGACCTGCTGCCCCGTTACCACGACATCCACTCGGGCGAGATACTTATCGACGGCATCAATATCAAGGATGTGCGCATAGCCGACCTGCGCGGACTGATAGGCAACGTCAATCAGGAAGCCATCCTCTTTAACGACACGTTCTATAACAACATTGCCTTCGGCGTAGAGAATGCCACTGCCGAACAGGTCATAGAGGCTGCCAGGATTGCCAATGCCCACGACTTCATCATGGAGACCGAACACGGCTACGACACCAACATCGGCGACCGCGGCGGAAAGCTGTCGGGCGGACAGCGACAGCGCATCAGCATCGCCCGTGCCATCCTCAAGAACCCGCCCATCCTGATACTCGACGAAGCCACCTCCGCCCTCGACACCGAATCGGAACGCTTGGTGCAGGAAGCCCTCGAACGGCTGATGAAGACACGCACCACCATCGCCATCGCCCACCGCCTCTCCACCATCCGCAACGCCGACGAGATATGCGTGCTCTACGAAGGCGAGATTGTGGAACGCGGACGGCACGAGGAGCTGCTCGGGAAGAACGGCTACTACAAACGGCTCAACGATATGCAGTCGGCGGCAGGGTAGCCGCCATTCCCGTTTATACCAATTGTTGGGTTCCCTTCAGCTTTAACATCTCCTTCGGCACGGATTGACGGATCTCCCCGACCAGCGTGTCGAGCATTGTGCGGCGGACAAACTGCTTGTTTGTCAGCACTATCAACTGTCGGGTAGGGGTAGGGATGGCAAAGGGACGTACCAGCGCTTGCTGCGGTTCGGTCAGTTGCAGCACTGCCAGTTCGGGGATGAAGGTGATGCCCCGTCCGCTTTCCACCATGCGCATAAAGGTCTCCAAGCTGCCCAGCCGGTAACGTTGCTGGCTGGCGCGGGCAGCTTCCAGCTGACAGAAGCGAACCAGTTGGTCGCGGAAGCAGTGCCCCTCGTCGAGCATCCAGAGCGGCTGGTTCACCAGGTCGGAAGTGCGCAGGCGGTCGTGCTTGAATAGCGGACTCTCGCGTGAGACGTAGCCATAGAACTGATCGTACAGCAGCGGCGTCTTGACAAACAACTCCATATCATCCAGATTGGCAACGATGCCGGCATCTATCTCCGACCGACCGAGCGCCTGCTTGATGTCGGCGGTCTTCATCTCCGTCACCCGGATGTCGAGCTGCGGATGGCTCTTTGCCAGCTGCGGGAAGAAGCGGGGCAACAGGTAGGGCGCAATGCTGGGCAGGATGCCGAGGTGAAACGTGCCGCTGAGCGAGTGCTTCTCCTCCTCGATGATGTGCTTCACCTGATTCGATTCCACCAGTACCCGCCGCGCCTGCTCGATGATGTGCGTGCCGATGGGCGTAGGAACCACAGGCTGTTGGCTGCGGTCGAAGATCTTCACTTCCAGCTCTTCTTCCAGCTTTTGTATCATGGCGCTGAGCGTGGGTTGCGTCACGTGGCAGTGCTCGGCTGCTTTGGCAAAGTGGTGAAAACCATCCACAGCCAGGATGTATTCCAATTGTTGTAACGTCATTGTACCATCGTTATTTAAAGTTTACAATTGCAAAGATAGAGATTATCTGCTTGACAGGCATTGCTTTAGTTCACATCTTTGTGGGGTTCGAACACGCCTTGAACGTGAATTCGAGTGTTTATCGACGAGCCGACATTGCCCGGCTATCCCGTCCGTTGCTACGGGTTTGCCCGCAGTCACCCATTGCGGATACCGCAGACTGTTAATCTTTTTCCGAATCTTCTTGTAGCAGGTCATCGTTGTTCATGGAGATGCCCTACAATACCTTCTGGAGGGGGTGAAGTAAAGTATACGACTGTACGCGGTAAAGTATACGACCAGACAGGGTCAGGTATACGACCGGACGGGGTCAGGTATACGACCTTGCCGCGCCCGCTCCTGTCAAGGGCCTGTTATCCTCCGGATATTGTCAGCATAATTCATTAAAACAACTACCGGCAGCCGCTGTGCGCGACTGCCGGTAGTAAAGGGGATTTATTTCACCTCGCTGCCCGGCTTCACTTCGCTCAGCGTGGTGACCACCGACAGTGACCCGTCGGCGTTCTCTGCCGAGAGAATCATGCCTTCGCTCACGATGCCTTTGAGCTTGCGCGGGGCAAGGTTGGCGATGAAGCACACCTGCTTGCCCACCAGCTCTTCGGGCTGGTAGTAGTGGGCGATGCCGCTCACGATGGTGCGGTTCTCCAACCCGTCGGCAATCTCGAATTGCAACAGCTTGTCGGCTTTGGGTACCTTGCTGCACGCCAGCACGGTACCGACGCGGATGTCGAGCTTCGTAAAGTCGTCAAACTCGATGGTCGGGCGGATGGGGTTGGCGCGGTAGGCGGCTGCTTCGTTGGTGCGTTTGGTGTCTAAGAGCTTCTGCACCTGCGCTTCGATCACGACGTCGTCTATCTTCTCGAAGAGCAGCTCGGGGGTGCCTAACCGGTGTCCGGCAGGGAGCAGGTCGGTGCTGCCGAGCTGCTCCCAGTCGAAGCTGCTCATGTTGAGCATCGTGCGCAGGCGCCGGCTGCTGAAGGGGAGGAACGGCTCGAAGGCGATGGAGAGGTTGGCTGCCAGTTGCAGGGCGATGTTCAGGATGGTGGCTACGCGGGTCATATCGCTCTTTGCCAGCTTCCACGGCTCGGTATCTGCCAGGTATTTGTTGCCGATGCGGGCGAGGTTCATCGCCTCCTTCTGGGCATCGCGGAACTTAAAGTTGTCGAGCAGCTTCTCTACTTCGCCTTTCACGTCGGCAAACTCGTGCAGCGTTTCGCGGTCGTAGTCGGTCAGTTCGGCGGCGGCGGGGACGGTGCCGGCGAAATACTTCTGCGTGAGTTGCAGGGCGCGGTTGACGAAGTTGCCGTAGACAGCCACCAGCTCGTTGTTGTTGCGTGCCTGGAAGTCTTTCCACGTGAAGTCGTTGTCCTTGGTCTCGGGGGCGTTGGCAGTGAGGACATAGCGCAGCACATCCTGCTTGCCGGGAAACTCCTGCAGGTATTCGTGCAGCCAGACAGCCCAGTTGCGCGAGGTGGAGATCTTGTCGCCTTCGAGGTTGAGGAACTCGTTGGCAGGCACGTTGTCGGGCAGGATATAGCTGCCGTCGGCTTTCAGCATGGTGGGGAAGACAATGCAGTGAAAGACGATGTTGTCCTTGCCGATGAAGTGCACCAACCGCGTCTCGGGGTCTTTCCACCACGTCTCCCACGCGCCGAACCGCTCGGGTTCCCTGGCGCACAGCTCCTTGGTGTTGCTGATGTAGCCGATGGGGGCGTCGAACCACACATAGAGCACTTTGCCGTCGGCGCCCGCTACGGGCACGGGGATGCCCCAGTCGAGGTCGCGGCTCACGGCGCGCGGTTGCAGTCCCATGTCGAGCCAGCTCTTGCACTGTCCGTAGACGTTGGGGCGCCACTCCTTGTGTTCGTCGAGAATCCATTGGCGCAGCCAGGGTTCGTACTTGTCGAGCGGGAGGTACCAGTGCTTGGTCTCGCGCATCACCGGCTGGCTACCGCTGATGGCGCTTTTGGGGTTGATCAGCTCCGTGGGGCTGAGGCTCGTTCCGCACTTCTCGCACTGGTCACCGTAGGCTCCTTCGGCGTGGCAGTGGGGACATTCGCCGGTGATGTAGCGGTCGGCAAGGAAGGTTTTGGCTTCCTCGTCGTAGTACTGCATGCTGCTCTTCTCGATAAACTCCCCCTTGTCGTACAGCTTGCGGAAGAAGTCCGAAGCGGTGTCGTGGTGCGTCTTCGAGGTGGTTCGGCTATAGATATCGAACGAGATGCCGAACTCCTCGAACGACTTCTTTATCAGCTCGTGGTAGCGGTCTACGATGTCCTGCGGGGTGACGCCCTCTTTCTTGGCGCGGATGGTGATGGGTACGCCGTGCTCGTCGGAGCCTCCGATGAAGACCACCTCTTCCTGCTTCAGCCGGAGGTAGCGCACGTAAATATCGGCAGGCACATACACCCCTGCCAAGTGTCCGATGTGTACCGGTCCGTTGGCATAAGGCAGCGCCGAGGTCACGGTGGTACGTTTAAATCTCTGTTTCTCTTCCATTATATTGTTTGATTATGATTTTTATGATGGGTTATGCTGTTGGTTTGGTCGCCTGCAAAAGCGCAAGCACCCGACGACCGGCGATGGTGGTGCGGTAGCGTTGGTTGGGGTGGGTGATGTT
>JAISGR010000041.1 GCA_031262995.1 Prevotellaceae bacterium
CTGACCCCCGAAACGAAGATTCTCCTCGCCCCCTACGACGCCAAGCAGATCTACATGGCGCAACTCTCCAACAACGGCGAGAAGTACAACAGCGACTTCGAACCCATCCGCCAGCTCTACAACGAGTACTTCGGCGGTGGCATGAACTCCATCGTGTTCCAGGAGATGCGCGAAAGCCGCGGACTGGCTTACTCGGCACAGGCAAGTTATCTGAGACCTGCCTACCTGAAGTATCCCTACACCTTCCGCACGCAGATTGCCACACAGAACGACAAGATGATCGACGCCATCAAGGCTTTCAACGACATCATCAACAACATGCCCGAATCGGAGAACGCCTTCAACCTTGCCAAGGAAGGATTCATCACCCGCCTGCGCACCGAACGCATCACCAAGAGCAACGTACTGTGGGAGTTTGTCGATGCACAGGACTTGGGCGAAAACACCGACGTGCGCGCCAAAGTGTTCAAAGATGTGCAAGGCATGACCTTGAAGGATGTGACCGACTTCCAGAAGAAATGGGTGAAGAACCGCACCTATACTTATATGATATTGGGCGACAAAAAGGAACTCAACATGACGGAACTGAAGAAGATTGCGCCCGTGATTGAGCTGAAAACCGAAGAGATATTCGGCTATTAAATTCGTCGCTCACGAAGACGCATTGTCCAGAGTCGTTGGACAACCTGTCCAACGTCTTTGGACAAGCTTGTCCCGACTCTTTGGACAGGCTGTCCAACGACTCTGGACAGACAGCTCTTTTTTATCGTGCTTCTGAGTACTTGTTTCCAATGACCGAGCCGGGTTTATACTACCCGTAACGATAATGTAATATCAATGAAATAATTGTGTAACAGGTGTGTCGTTATCTTTGCTGCCGCAAACGGAATGACACATCTGTTACATTAATTATAGGTTATGAATAAAAACAATCTCGTCTTCTTCGCCACGTTGCTGTGTCTTGCCACGGCTAATGCCCAAGACTCCCCATCGTCGTCGCATCCGGCTTACCTGCCGGAGATACACGGAACCATCCGCAGCAAGTTTGAATATCAGACGCAAATGCAAGCCACGCGCTTCGAGGTGCGCACCGCCCGCATCAGCGCATCGGGCAATGTATTGCCCATCGTATCCTACAAAGCCGAAGTCGACCTGTGCGACGAAGGGCAGATAAAGATGCTCGATGCGTATGCCCGCCTGAAGCCGTTGACCGACTTTACCATCACTGCCGGTCAGATGCGCGTACCGTTCACGGTCGATGCGTTCCGCTCGCCGCACCTGCAATACTTTGCCAACCGTTCTTTCATTGCCAAACAGGTGGGAAACACCCGCGACGTGGGGGTGACGCTGGGCTACACGCTGGGCGAAACCACTCCGGTGACGCTCGAAGCCGGCATGTTCAACGGGTCGGGACTGACCAATCAGAAGGTGTGGCACAAAGAGGTGAACTACGCCGCCAAGATACAAACCCTGCTCAACAACCGCGTCAATCTCACCCTGAGCACCCTGAGCATTCAGCCCCAACAGGTGCGAATGACCTCCTACGATTTTGATGTCTATTACCACACCGACCGCTTCCACATCGAAGCCGAATATCTTTATAAAGCGTATGCCGACAACGCCTTTGCCGACGTACACGCCCTCAACACCTTTGCCAACTACGACCTGCCGTTGCGCCGCGTCTTCAACAAGCTGTCGTTCCTTGTCCGCTACGACATGATGACCAATCAGAGCGATGCCGTCAAAACCGATGAGGAGAGCGGCGCACTGCTCACCACCGACTACAAGCGCCACCGACTGACGGGTGGCATTACCTTCAGCCTTACCAAAGCCTTTCGTACCGACCTCCGCCTGAACTTCGAGAAGTATTTCTACCCCCAAAGCAGCATCGCCAAGGAATCGGAACAGGACAAAATAGTACTGGAATTGATGGTACGGTTCTGATGCCGCGGTTCTTTACTCCCGAACCCGGAGGCACTGCGGTCGGCAACCGCTAAGTAGCGCTGCCGTTTCCCGTTTCGTTTTTCTCCTTTAAATATTCGTAGAAGGTGTATTGTGCACGCACCTCTTCCTGTTGCGGGCATTCCGATTTCCACCGGTTTTGCTGCTGCTCGTCTACGAAGCAGGCTTTGCGTCGGTCTGCCAGCTGGATGTTGAGCATGTCGATGAGTTCTTTCCGCAGCGTTTTGTCGAGAATGGGCGTTACGGCTTCGATGCGCCGGTAGAGGTTGCGCCGCATCCAGTCGGGCGAACCGAGGAAGAGGCGGGGGCGACCGCCGTTGCCGAAATACCAGATGCGGGTGTGCTCGAGGAAGGTGTCGACAATGCGGGTGACGCGGATGTTGCGGCTGTACGGCTGACCGGGGATGAGGCAGCAGATGCCGCGAATGATGAGGTCTATCTGTACGCCGGCTTCGGAGGCTTCGTAGAGACGGTCTATCATGGTGTGGTCTTGCAGGGCGTTCATCTTGAGGATGATGCGCCCCTTCCTGCCGCTTTTTGCCAAGGCAATCTCGGTATCGATGAGGGCATTCAGCTTGGGAATGAGGTTGAACCCTGCCACGAGCAGGCGGTGAAACTCGGGATTCTTCTTCCCTTGCAGGGTGCGGAAAAGGGTGTACAGGTCGTTTACCACGATGCGGTTGCAGGTGAAGAGGCTGGTGTCGGCATAGAGCGTGGCAGTCTTTTCATTGAAGTTGCCGGTGCTGACACAGGCATAACCCAGCAGTTTGTGGCGGTCGTCGGTGCGGCGCAGCACGAGGGCTACTTTGGCGTGAACCTTGAGCTTAGGGATGCTGTATATGATGTTGATGCCGGCAGCTTTCATCATCTCGGCAGTCACAAGGTTGTTCTCTTCGTCGAAGCGGGCTCTGAGTTCCACAAACACGGTGACGCGCTTGCCGTTCTGTGCGGCGGCAATGAGGGAGTTGATAACAGCCGAGTTCTCTGCCACGCGGTATTGCGTCACCATGATTTCGCGCGTGTCGACATCGTGCACGGCTTCGTAGAGGAAGTGGATAAAATGTTCGAACGAGTGGTAAGGATAGTGCAACAGCAGGTCGCGCTGTTCGATATACCGAAACATGGACTGGCTCTCGCCAAGGCAGGTCAGCTTCATGGGTTGCGGCTTGCGCAACGGGTAGAGGCGGGGATTGGGATTGGGGAGCACCCGCAGGTCTTCCAGGTTGAGGTGTTTGTCGCCGGGCACAAGTTCGTGCCGGTTGATGTGGAACGCATCGATGAGGAAGTCCAGAAAGTCGGCAGGCATGGCGCGGTCGTAAACAAAGCGACACACGGCGCCAATCTTGCGTTTCTTCACCTTGCTCTTCACCATTTCTATAATCTCGGTGGTGTTGGCGGCATCGTCAATCAGAATATCGGCGTCGCGCGAAATCTTGATGCAGTAGCTGCTTTCCACGTAGTAGCCGGGGAAGATGACATCGAGGTTGGCTTTGATAATGTCGTCGATAAACATCAGGTAGTAGTTGCCGTCTATGCGGGGCAGTTCGATGAAGCGGGGCACCTTGCTATAAGGTTGCTTCATGACGAAATATTCGGTTTTCTCGGGAGCGTCTTTGGGGTGCAGGCGTACAGCCAGGTAGAGCCGGTTGTCGCGCAGGAAGGAGATGACTTTATCGTGCATCACCGGAACGGGTTGCAGAAACGGAAACACCTCTTCGCGAAAGAACTGCTCCACAAATTCCCTGTGAAACAGCGTCTCCATGCGGGGGCTTTGGTAAAACACGATGTGGTTGCGTCGCAGTTCGGGCAATATCTTCTGTTCGTAGATGCGGATGCGCTCTTCGAGTTGTCGGGTTACCTCCTTATTAATCTTGTCCACCAGCTCGATGGCTGCCTGTAGGGATTCTTCATCGTTTTGCGTAGCGCCGGTGGCAATGGCTTTGTGGTCTGCTACGCGAATCTTGTAGAACTCTTCCAGATTGGACGAATAAATGGCGATGAAGTTGATGCGCTCGTAAAGCGGCAAGGTGTCGTCTTCCGCCTCCAGCAGTACCCGGTAGTTGAACGAGAGCCAGCTGATATCGCGCTCGAAATACCTGTTTTCCATAATAAATTGCATTAATGGGGTGTAACGTGTGGCAAATGTAGTTACGTTTGCTTCAGAAAGCAAAAAAAGCAACCATAATTATTCCTAACCGCTTTCATGCAGCAAGTCAGCTGCTGCTTCGAATACCCCCCAATCAGTTGGTAGAAGCCTTTCTGCTTATTGAGACAAACCTCATGTCTTATTGAAACAATCCTCCTATCCTATTGGAACGGGTCTCTTGCCCCATTGAGGCAAATATCGCGTCCTGATGACCGTTGGAGAATCGCCCGTTCCATTCGGGAAGAGAAGGGCATGAACTGCATGTAAAGTGAATAAAAAACTGTTTTTAAACATCTTTTTCCGAATGCTATCGTAGCAAAGATTTTACGTACTTTGCGCCCAATTTAATTTAAAATGAATTACCCCAACTTAAAACAATTAGAACGTTATGATTATCGGAATTCCAAAAGAAATTAAAAACAATGAGAACCGCGTGGGTATGACTCCCGCCGGTGTGAACGAGTTGGTGAAACAAGGTCACACGGTTTATGTGCAGGCATCGGCAGGTGCCAACAGCGGTTTTCCCGACGAACAGTATGTAGCCGTGGGCGCACGCATTCTCCCCACCATAGAAGAGGTTTACGCCATCGCCGAGATGATTGTCAAAGTGAAAGAGCCTATCTCTCCCGAGTACAAATTGATTAAGCGCGGACAGGTGTTGTTTACTTACTTCCACTTTGCCGCCGACCGTGCCCTGACCGAAGCCATGATAGCGAGCGGCGCCACCTGCATTGCCTACGAAACGGTGGAGAAAGCCGACCGTTCGTTGCCGTTGCTCATTCCCATGAGCGAGGTGGCAGGACGCATGTCCATTCAGGAGGGCGCCCGTTTTCTGGAGAAACCGCAAGGCGGCAAAGGCATGTTGCTGGGCGGCGTGCCGGGAGTGAAACCTGCCAAGGTGCTGATTCTGGGTGGCGGTGTGGTAGGTACACACGCTGCGCTGATGGCTGCCGGTATGGGTGCCGATGTGGTGATTACCGACATCTCGCTGCCACGCCTGCGCTACCTCAGCGAAATTCTGCCGAAGAACGTCAAGACGCTCTATTCATCGGATCACCACATCCGCGAAGAGCTGCCTTCTACCAATCTGGTTATCGGTTCGGTACTGATACCGGGCGACAAAGCTCCGCATCTCATCACCAAAGAGATGCTCAAACTGATGATGCCGGGTACAGTGCTGGTCGACGTTGCCATCGACCAGGGCGGTTGCTTCGAAACATCGCATCCCACTACGCACAGTGAACCTTCGTATGTCATTGATGGCGTGGTGCACTATGCCGTTGCCAATATCCCGGGCGCCGTGCCTTTCACATCGACTTCGGCATTGACCAATGCAACGTTGCCCTACGCCCTTGCGCTTGCCGGTAAAGGCTGGAAAAAGGCTTGCAAGGATGATGCGGCACTGGCGATGGGCGTGAATGTGGTCGACGGAAAAGTGACCTTCAAAGCCGTTGCCGATGTCTTCGGATTGAAGTACGAGCCGCTGAATCTGTAATACATGGAAATTGAGAATGGGAAATTGATAATCAGGTAATAAGCTTCCCGGTATTCCATTTTCCATTCTCAATATTTCTTTCTATTTTTGCGCCAAAATATTCACTATGGAAAAGAACTATGTAGTCAACATCGGACGTCAATTGGGCAGTGGCGGGCATGAAATAGGCGAAAAGCTGGCAGCCCGTCTGGGAATCGCTTTTTACGACAAGGAGCTGATAACCTTGGCATCCAAGGAGAGCGGATTGTGTCGTGAGTTTTTCGAAAAAGCCGATGAACGTCCCTCACAAGGTCTTGTAGGCGGATTGCTGGGGATGCGTTTTCCCGTGATGGGAGAGGGAATATCGTCCATGCCCAATTGCCTGAGCAATGATGCCCTGTTCAAAATACAGAGCGACGTCATCCGCCAGCTGGCAGAAAAACAGTCGTGCGTGTTCGTGGGGCGGTGTGCCGACTATATCCTGCGTGAACATCCCTGTAGCATCAATCTTTTTATTTCGGCATCGAAAGATGACCGCATCCGACGCATTTCCCGACAGAGTCATGTGACCCTTGAGGAGGCGGAAAATCTCATCACCAAGGCAGACAAGAAACGTGCCGAATACTACAATTACTATAGTTTTAAGACGTGGGGCGCGGCAGCTACCTATCACCTCTGTGTCGACACCTCTGTGCTGGGCATCGACCGCGCAATTGATTTCATCGAGTCTTATATAAAGCTTCGGTTGGAGAGTTAGTCGCTCCCACCGACACACGGATAGCACAAGTTAGGCGCATGTACACGGTTGAAAAAAGAAACCCGTGTACATGCGCCTAACTTGTGCTATCCGTGTGCCGATATAGGGAATCCTCAGAACGAGTATCCGAATCCCAGATTGAGATAGATGGGATACATGGCGAAGGTGATGGTTTTGAAGTCACACTGAAAAATATCATTCAGCCCCCACGTAAGGTCGGCATGCACGCTGAGGTGCTTGAACGCTTGCCACTCGCCACCCAGCTGCACTCCCCAAAGGAAGCGGCGCAGGTCGGACGAGAAGTCGTATGTGGCGATGCTTCCGTTGGTGAAGTCGACGCGTGAACCTGTCTGATCGGGGGTGCGGAGGTGTCCTTCGTACACGTGACCGGAGAAGTCTCCCTCGAGCAGATACGAGATGTATGGACCGGCTACGAGCTTCCACCGCTGGCTGATTTTGTAGTTTGCCAGTACGGGAAGCGTGAGGTAAGAGCCTCTCACCTTGGTTTTCACTCCGCCCGTCCACAATCCTTCGAGGTATTTCCCGTTATCGGCATTGATGATCTTCATGCCGTAATTCTTGACGGTGGCTTGGGTGGTCATCCCTTTGTTCTCTAACCGCAAGCCGACGGATAATCCCCAGTGACGGTTCGCGTCGAACCATTTGGTGGCGCTTCCTTCGATGGCAATACCCATGCTGGGTGAATAGCTGTCGATGCTGCGTATCTCTCTGGGAAGGGGTAGGGGAGCTGTTCCGCCGATATTGAATCCTGCCTTCAGCGAATAGAACCATCCGAACTTGGACGATTGTACAATGCCCGGCGTGTTGTCTTCCTGTGCGCGGACAGTGGTGATTCCCGCTACCATCAGCAGCAGGAATATCAGGTGGCGTAATCTGTTATTCATGTACTTCGTCCTCCTCGCAAATCAATTTTACTTCGTCAATGTAGAGCGTGCTGCCCACTGCGCCGTTGAAGCGGGCGCCGTCGATGCTCGACGAGAAGACGATGGAGAGCTTGTATTTGCCTCCGCGCAACTTCTCCCGATCGATGCTCTTACCTTCTTTGAAGACAAAAGGCAGGTTGAACTCCGTCCAACTGTCGGTCTCCAGTGCTTCGGATGCGGGAATTTGTGCCGTAGCTATCAATGAAGGGTCGGTCAAAGCATTGCTGCCGTCGAGCATAAAGCTTACGTTGTCGGCTTCGTATAGGATGGCGTAGATGTCGAAACGGTCTTTCTTGCCCTCCACAGGTGTATTCTTCTCGGAATAGACCTCGCCGGCTTTATACTTGTAATGTCCACGCAGGGCAATGGGGTGACGGTAGAACTGTATGCCGAATTGGGTGGCGCCCAAGGCATTGCCCAATGCAATTCCGGCATCGAATGAGCCGATGAACAAGTTCCCGGCAGCAATATACATACCGACCAATGCTCCCAAAGAGCCGGTGCTGCGGGTTTCCAACTTCACACATTTACCTTCGTAGCCGCTCGACGCTTGTGTCGTAGGGTAGTCTTCGGGACTTTTGGCTTGGAACGTCAGTTTGTAGCCGGCATTCCCGCTCGTCCAGTTCAGAATCTCGCCTCTTTCGGCATTCACCTCTTGCAGGATGTGGAAAGGGGTTGTCTGCGACAACAGCTCGAAGTGATAGCGGTTGGGGAAATTCGACTCGATGATATTGACTGCGTAGGAGGCGCTGTATTGTTTGTCTTCCGACGTGACGGTAAACCGGCGCGAATGACCGGCGCCGCTAAAGTCGTAAGTGTTGTCGGCTGTGTGCGCGGCATTCTCTGCCGCTGTCAGTGTGGCGCCTTCGGGTATCACAAAGTTCAACTCCAATTGCGTCAAGTCGGAACTTCCGTTCACATAAATATCTACTTCCTTGGTGTCATGATTGATATTGACCGTCTGCACGTTCGGTCCCGTACATGCATCAATGGCAGCTTCGCTGTTCAAAGCTTCCTCCTGTATACATGCCGAGACCAACAGTGCCGTTGACAGCCAGCAACATACCGATTTACAATTCATATTTCTATCTGTTTTTTTGAGTTTTTGACTGTTAGAGAACAATTGTTCAACCGAATCTGTTCGCCGGAGCCGGTTAATGGCTTCAGTTACATCCGCAACCGTCGTCGCATCCGCAACCGCATCCGTCACCGCAGTTGCCATGGTCGCATCCGCAACTGCATCCGCCGCCGCTCATCATCTTGGCAACTTCTGCCAACTCCTCGTTGGTGGCGGGGCGGCTTTCTACGATGCTGCCTACAAAGTTCAGGTCGCAACCTGCCAGCGGATGATTCATGTCCATGTTGACGCTGCTTTCGGTAACGGAAGTCACAACACCGTTGATGCGCTGTCCGTCGACAGTCATCATGGGGAGAATATTGCCTTCGACTACGCGCTCGGTATCAAACTTGCCCTCTACCTCGAAAGCAGACTTGGGAAGTTCCACGATATAATTCTCGTCGAATTCGCCATAAGCCTCGTTGCAAGGGATGGTAAAATCGAACAGGTCTCCCGTACGGAGGTTCTTGACCTGTGTTTCGAATGCGTCGAGGGTCATGCCTACGCCCGACACGAACTGGAACGGACGTTCGGCGGGAGCCTCTTCCGTTAAATCTCTCTCGCCATCTTCGATGGCATATAGCTTGTATGCTACGGTAATGTACTTATTTTCTATTGCTTCCATTTTGATATGGGGTTAAAAGTGAGGCGACAAAGGTAGTTATTTTTTTTATATGGGGGCGTTTCGAAACGATGCGCCTTCCTTATATATAATGTAGAGGCTGTGCCGGAGTTTAGACTAAGGTCGTAGTCCAGAGGTAGACTAAGGTCGTAGTCCAGAGGTAGACTAAATCGTAGTCCAGGGGTAGACTAAGTCGTAGTCCAGAGGTGGACTAAGTCGTAGTCCAGAGGTAGACTAAGGTCGTAGTCCAAAAAGTGACTTTTGACACACTTCGTATGGAGACAGATAAAACGGTGACGGAACATCGGAATCTGTGCCGAAAGTGAACTTTTCGCGTATCGCCTTTGTTCTGCTACATAATTTATATTGAATGACTCTTTAAAATAGAAAAGCGATGGCTGAAACAAAATTTCAAGGAATACCGGTGAAGATCATCGGTACGTTTGTACAAGTCGGGAATGTGGCTCCCGGCTTTGAGTTGGTAAAAACCGACCTTTCCACTTTCTCCCTGAAGGATGTAAAGGGAAAGAATGTCATATTGAACATCTTCCCCAGTCTGGATACTTCCGTATGTGCCGCTTCCGTGCGCAAGTTCAATCAGTTGGCGGCAGGTTTACCCGATACCGTAGTGCTTGCCATCTCCAAAGATTTGCCTTTTGCCCATTCCCGCTTCTGCACCACCGAAGGCATTGCCAATGTCATTCCATTGTCGGATTTTCGTTGCACCGACTTCGATCAGGCTTACGGCGTGCGCATGATGGATGGTCCGCTCGCCGGCTTGCTGGCACGTTCGGTAGTGGTGATCGACAAGGAAGGGCGGGTGAAATATACCGAGCTGGTGCCCGAGATTACGCAAGAGCCGAACTACGAGCAGGCTTTGGACGCAGTTAAAAGCTGATAAAGATTTCAACAACACAGAGATTTGTATCACATAATATGATTGAGTTTTCGGTAAGCGGGTTGTGTCAGTTTGTGACACAATCCGCTTCTGTTTTGTCTTATTCCCGACACGCAGCAGCTTTGTTGTGTCAGAAAGATGACTTTTTGGATTGATTTCCCCCTGATTGGGCAGATTGTGACACTCAACCGCTTCATTTTTTCTCATCAATGAGGCAACTTTCCCGCTATCTGCTTTTGCAGGTTCATCGGCTGCCCCTATCTTTACCACATCGAAAAAACAGAAAACAGACACAATCAAAGTAAGCAACAGAACAATAGCATTTCAACTCAAGCAGAGACATACATGGACGCAAGTATATTTGGGTAAATGCATCCATATATCCATCCAACCAAGTTTACCCGGCACGGCAATGCAATGAAACCAATAGTTTTGTAGAGGCAAAACTATTGGCTTCATTGTTTTTGGGCGCCGACAATTGCTGCTCGGGCTGTGATAAGAACTAAGAAAGTATGAAGAGTGATACGATTCAGAATAGTTTGCGGATGCGTCGCATGAGCTTCAATCCCAGCATCACGCCGTCGAACACAGCCATGCCGGTATTGAATACGCGCATCACTGCATCGCCTTTGGTAACAACCTGTTTGGCTGGGGCAAACGATTCGCGTGCTATCTTTGCCATTTTCTGTTGTTGGGCACGGATAGCCTGTTGCATCTCTTTGCGTTGTGCCACCAGCTGTTCGAGCGTGCGGGGCAACTGCTTTTCGTTGGTTGAAGCGGGGAGTGTCTCCATCTGGCTATTGTTTGTCGGTTTTCAGAAAAAGTTCCGCAAGAAACCTCACCGTCGGTTGGATGATCAATCTCCTGCGGAACACAGCAATCAACAGTATCAGCAAGAAGTAGCATGCGGCAATGATGCCGTAGCTTGCCGTCAAGCCACCTACCAGCGGACTCAAAACGTAGGCGAAAGAGAGAGACAGGTAGAACATGGCTACCATACTCAGAATAATGAGCAGCAACACAAGCACCAATGTTGAGAGTAGAACACTCAACTTTTCAGTCAGTTCCAACTTGGTGTATTCCTTCTGCAGTTCCAGATATTTCTTAAATTCAATAAACAGTTGCTGCAGGTTGTCAATATGTTTGTCGCTGGCAAATATCATGCGGTACGCTCCTTTCGTTTGCGGGTACTACCCGTGTTTAGTCTTTCACTTCGTTTTTCAGTTCGGCTGAAATCTCGTCTACAAGATTGTCCATATCAATACCTTTCAGCGTGATACCCTTTTTGCGGAGTATCTCGGCTATTTTGGAACGCGTGTCTTCTCCTTTCTCGGGAGCAAACAAGATGCCGACGGCTGCGCCTACTGCGGCGCCGCCAAGGAATGCACAAAGAACATTTAATCCTTTCATAAATTTTTGAATTAATAAGTTATAAGTAAATGATGTTATATGAGAGAAACGCCATGCAGCGAAAGTTGTTCATTCTGTTCTCTAAAAAAATAAAATACATCATGCGCGGATGAACGACACGAATCGGGCGGAATACCCACAAAGATGAAAGGGTTTTATTCTTTTTTGAAAGGGTTTTATTTGTTTTTGAAAGGGTTTTATTGCACACAACAAAGGGTTTTATTTTACTCAAAGACCGACGTCTTCAAACGATCAGTTTATACCCTATTCCCCGCACATTTACTATCCTTATGTGCGGGTCTTTTGCCAGCTTGTGACGCAGCTTGGTGATGAAGACATGCAGGCTGCGGGTGTTGAAGAACGAATCGTCGCCCCACAATTCAAGCAGGATGTCTTGCGTGTTCACTACTTGCAGGGAGTTGAGGCAGAGTCGTTTGAGTATTTCGGATTCGCGATACGACAATGCTTCGGTGCTGCCGTGAAAGTCGAGCTGCTGCGCAACGGAATCGAACCGGTACTCGCCGACTTCGAACCGGATGGCTTCGGGTGATGCGTTCGTCTCCTTTCCCGTTTCCATTTCCATTGTGTTGGCATAGTCGGCGGCGCGTCCCAGCAACGCTTTGATGCGGACGATGAGTTCTTTCATGCCGAACGGTTTCTTGAGGTAATCGTTGGCGCCCAGTTCGAAACCTTCCACCACATCGTCGGTGGCAGAGCGGGCGGTCAGGAAGAGAATCGGGGTACGGCGGTCGGTCTGCCGGATGCGGCGCACCATTTCGAACCCGTCCATGCGGGGCATCATCACGTCGGCTACCAGCACGTCGGGGTGCAGACTGTGAAACAAACTCAATCCCTCCTCGCCGTTAGCGGCAGTACGGATGTCGAACCCTTCCCCTTCCAGTGTCTCTTTGAGGATTTGCGAAAGGGTCGGCTCATCTTCTACGAGTAATACGGATATCATGCGTCAGCGTTTTAATCCTTTATGAGAGTGATACATCTGTTTGATATAGAGATGCGGTTATTTCGGCTACTGCTGAAGCCAAATGTATGGCAAAAGTAGAACTTTTTCACTAAGATTGCGTAAAACCGTTAAGGTTACTGTATATTTGTCCCCATAATAAAGTGTACCCACTTATGAAACGCAGAGAAATAGTACATCGCATAGCCGATGTCATGCACCACACAGCGCCTGATGCCCAAACAATTCTGTATGGTTCGGAAGCACGGGGAGATGCACGTCCCGACTCGGATATTGATTTGCTTATTCTAATAGATGGATCCGAATTGACACCCGACCGCGAACTTGCCATGCGCCGTCCGTTGAGCGAATTGGAAGCTCAAACAGGTGTTGCCATTAATGCAATGGTATTGCTTCGGCATGTATGGGACAGTGTTCGCACTCCTTTCACTATCAATGTGCTCAACGAAGGGGTTGTCTTATGAAAGAAACATTGACGCAAGAAATGCGTGATGCGGTTGTGGCTTACAGATTAGAACGCGCCCGTCAAACATTGGAAGAAGCAGATCTTTTGCGTCAGGGCGATTACTTTAATGCAGCTGTTAATCGCCTTTATTATGCCTGCTATTATGCAGCTTCGTCATTACTTTTATCTCGGAAGATTGCTGTACAGACACACAACGGCGTCAAAGCCCAGCTGTCATTGTATTTTGTCCGTACCGGTTTGCTTGATTTAGAGCATGGTACCACTTTCGGTTTGCTGTTTGATAAACGTCACAGCGGTGACTATAGCGACTTTGCTTATTGTGACGCTTCATTGGTTGATATGCTTCGCCCCCGGGCAGCAGCATTCATTGAGGCTGTTGCTGCACTGATTATGCATCATGCAAGGTAACATTTGTGATAATCGTTGTCCTTCTGTTACTTTTTGATAGATAGAGTATAATTATAGAAAGCTCTCTTACTTTAAGCATGTTAAAATGAAAATATCAAGAAGTTAATAGTTTAGTACAAGAAATAGTTATTTTTATAAGCAGGAGAAACGGTAGCTTAAAGGACTTTGGTCATTGTAGATTCATTTAACAATAAAAAACTACATTAATGTAAAAGAAATGGTATTACTGTTTTTCAAAAAGTATACCTTTGCATCATCATGATATAGAATTAATAGTACTAATTAGTATAAGAATTTATGCAACTCGAGTATCTAATAAACGATGGAACACATACCGGCAAGATATATTTGGAATACTTGCCGTGTATTAATTATGCAATGATTCAGAATCGGATGACATCTTTTTACTTCCTCAATGTGGTAAATAGTGATGAATATGACTGGACTCAGATAACTATTTCTATTAGTGGCGAATTGATTAACTCTTCCGAGGTGCTGATGGAGATTATTGGTAAGCAAGAAGCAGTACAAATAAAATCGCTGGAAATAACTCCAAATTCCGCTAAGTTGATAGAGCTTACGGAAGGTATTTATACGCAGATATATGTAACACTGACAATAGAAGGTGTTTCTGTCTTTAAACAAGCGTATCCGTTGTATCTAATGGCTTATGACCAATGGACAGGAACGGAAATCCTTCCCGAACTGTTGGCTGCATTTGTTACACCTAATCATCCTGTCTTGTCGCGCATATTAGTTAATGCGTCTAAGTTTCTTGACACGTGGACGGGTGAATCATCTTTGGATGAATACCAGACGAAAGATCCTAATAGAGTGCGTAGTCAAGTCGCTGCTGTTTACGAGGCGCTCCGGTCGGAATCATTGGTTTATTGCACACCACCTGCCAGTTTTGAGAAGTATGGTCAACGTGTACGTTTAGTCGATAAGGTATTGACTGAAAAGATTGGAACCTGTTTGGATTTGACGCTTTTATTTGCTTCCTGTTTGGAAGCTATCGGTATTCGTCCGTTATTAGTGCTATTGAAAGGGCATATTTTTGTCGGAGCATGGCTCATAGAAGAGATGTATTCTCAAACTGTGTGCGATGATTCTTCTTATTTACTGAAAGGGTGTGCCGACGGTATTAATGAGATCGTTTTGGTAGAAGCAACAACGCTCACCACTTCGCATGAAGTTTCTTTTGAAGATGCAGTACGTCTTGCCGAGAAGCAACTTAAAGATGAACAGAGGTTCAGTCTGTTTATTGATGTATACCGCTGCCGATGTGAGAATGTTCGCGCACTTCCTCAACGGATTGAAAGTGGTGGAGTATGGATGATTGCTAATGATGGCATTGAGCATGTTAATGCTACTCAATCGGTATCTCAACTTAACCGGTTTGACATCAACTTGGACAATGTTGTGGAAGAGACTAAAAGCCGACAAACTATCTGGGAACGAAAACTGTTGGATTTATCTTTGCGCAACAACTTGATTAGCATAAGATTGGGTAAGAAAGTGATTCCTTTTGTCTCTTTCGAAATAGATAAATTAGAAGATCGTTTGCAGGCAGGAGAGAATTATCAGATATTACCCAATCCGTCGAAAAAGAAGCTTGAAACGGGGGAAGTCGGTATCTATGATTCGTCTTTTTATAAAGAAGAGCTGAAGGAATTGGTCGTTAATGATTTGAATAGTAAAAAGATTCGTTCATATTTAAGTGAATCTGAACTACAGGATGCTCTCAAATTCGTTTATAGAACGGCGCGAACTTCGTTGGAAGAGAATGGGGCAAATTCGCTCTTTCTTGTCTTAGGATTACTGAAATGGTATGAGAATAAGCGTAGTGTAAAGCCACGATTTGCTCCTATTCTTTTGCTCCCTGTTGAGATAGTTCGTCGAGGAGGCACGGCAGGATATGTGATACGTACGCGCGATGAAGAGATAATTTTGAACATAACGTTAGTGGAATGGCTAAAGCAGCAATACCATATTAATTTATCCGGATTGATGCCTTTACCGAAGGATGAGAGTGGGGTAGATGTCCGGCGAATATTCTCTATCATACGTGCTTTAATTCGTGAAGCAAAAGGTTGGGATGTTATTGAAGAATCCATGCTCGGCTTGTTTTCATTTAACAAGTTTGTAATGTGGAACGATATACACAGCAATGCTGATAAATTAAAAGCGAACGAGATTGTTGCCAGTTTGATTGAGAATAGAATGACATGGGCAGACACTATACCGGTAGTTGATGCCCGACAGGTTGATAGAGAGTTAGAACCTGCCAACTATGCTATTCCGGTGGATGTGGACTCTTCACAAATAGAAGCTGTTATCGAAGCCGGTGAAGGCAAGAGCTTCATTCTTCATGGACCTCCCGGAACGGGTAAATCGCAAACCATCACCAATATGATAGCCAATATATTATATAAGGGGAAGCGTGTTTTATTTGTTGCCGAGAAAATGGCTGCCTTATCTGTTGTGCAAAATCGTCTTAGTAAGATTGGATTGGAGCCTTTCTGCTTGGAGATGCATTCTAATAAAGCAACCAAATCGCACTTTTTAGAACAACTTCAGAAAGCTACCGAAGTTGCGCATATCCAGCCTCAGGCAAGATATGTGGCTTTATCTGAAGAGTTGTTCGATCGTCGGAAGAAACTGCTCCACTATATGGAGACACTGCATCGTTCACAATCATCCGGATTTTCTTTATATGAATGTATTGCCAATTACCTGTCTGTTTCAGGCGATGAAATTAGGTTAACGGAAGCTCTTTTAGGCGAATTAGATAAAGAAAAACTGGCACAAGTAAAAGAAAAAATAGTCGATTTGGATACGGTGTTCCATATAATAGGGCATCCTCAAGAACATCCGTTGAGGGGATTGTTACTGAAAGAGATGTCGCACTCATCCGAAGTGAAATTGCAGACCACTCTTACTCGTTATCTGCAATTGTTTCTACAAATGATGAATGGGAAGGATTTTTTTAGCAGGTATCTCGCATTGTCCGTTCCCAATACTTTTGATGGCATTACTTGGCTGGCAAAGGCGACCGGTATTCTCTCTAAGCTTCCAATATTGAATAAACGTATCCTCGATGTGGTGAAGGATGAAAACTTAACGGAAGCATATAGATCGCTTATTGCTTCCGGGCAAGAACGCGATCGCCTTAAAAATGACTTGCTAAATAACTTTGTGTCGGAAGTATTGAACGAAAACGCATACGCACTTCGGCAAGAGTGGCAAGCCATTGCGACCAAATGGTTTATCCCTCAATATTTTGCTAAGCGCTCCTATATAAAGCGTCTCAGACAGTACAATGAAGATATACAAGAGAATGAGATTGTCGATTTCCTGGATGTTTTCAATGCTTATCAACGACTACAACAAGAACTGAATGCGCAATCTCAAGATTTGTTTGAGCTATTTGGATTCTTAGCTAAAAAGGGAAACGAGAAATGGGATGACATGCTTGTTGTGATAGAATGTGTAACGGAGACGTATAATGTTCTCTTGGATTATGCGCAGCTAACCCGCACGCCATTTGTAGAAGTATTGTCACAATTTACAACTTCGACCGCAGTAAGAGGAGATGCTTGGGCATTATTTAAACAAACTGATGGGCAAGCCATTGGTAAACAACTTGCAATATATCGAGAGTTCGAGGATGTCCGGCGGGAGGCTATGGAGTTATGCAGCATGGAACTTCCCCAAGAAAAGATCGAACAGGACGTTCCTTTATTGCTAACCCGCTGGCTGAATAACCTTGATAAAATTAGAGATTGGAGTTTGTGGTGTTTCCGTCGAAAAGAGATAGAATCATTACACTTCTCTGCTGTTATTGACTATATTGAAGTTAATCATAAAACCGGTTTGGACGCATATCTGGCTTTATTCAAAGGAGTTAATCATCAAATTTCCATGCAGATAATTGATTCGGATGAATCTTTGCAACTGTTCAATGGATTACTATTTGAGCAAATCATCAATCGATACAAGCAATTGGGGTTAGAGTTTCAAGAACTGACCCAAAAGGAACTATACAGCCGACTGGCAGCCCGCATACCATCGTTAACGATGGAAGTCTCAGCTAGTTCGCAGGTAGGGATATTAAAACGGAATATTTCTAACGGGGGACGTGGTACATCTATTCGTCATATTATTGATCAGATTCCAGATCTGCTACCTAAACTATGTCCTTGTATGCTCATGAGTCCTATTTCTGTAGCGCAGTATATCGACCTTAATGCCGAAAAGTTTGATGTTGTAATATTCGATGAAGCGTCTCAAATGCCTACCAGTGAAGCGGTGGGAGCGATAGCACGAGGTCGTTCATTGGTCGTTGTCGGTGACCCGAAACAGATGCCTCCTACCAGCTTCTTTTCCTCGTCGCAAGTGGACGAAGAAGAGGCTGAATTTGACGATATGGAAAGTATTCTGAATGATTGTTTGTCTATATCCATGCCATCTCGCTATCTTGCTTGGCATTATCGTAGTAAGCATGAAAGCTTGATAGCATTCAGTAATTCACAATACTACGACGGACGGTTATATACATTTCCGTCGGTTGATGACCGTTGTTCCAAGGTGAGCTTAGTGCGCATCAATGGTACTTACGATAAAGGACATACACGCAGTAATCGATCAGAAGCGATAGCAATAGTAGATGATATTATTCGGCGTTTGGAGGATCCGATGTTGTCGACTAAAAGCATTGGCGTTGTCTCGTTTAGTCAAGCGCAACAAAATCTGATAGAGGATTTGTTATTGGAAAAACTGGCTAAAGTGCCTCAGCTGGAACAGAAAGCTTTTCAGGGCGATGAGCCTGTTTTCATAAAGAATTTGGAGAATGTACAAGGGGATGAACGTGACGTTATACTGTTCTCTGTAGGTTATGGTCCTGATAGTAACGGTAATGTATCTATGAATTTTGGTCCTTTAAATGGTCAGGGAGGTGAACGTCGGTTGAATGTAGCTGTTTCGCGTGCTCGCTATGAAATGGTTGTCTTTTCAACTTTACGTTCCGAACAGATAGATTTGAGGCGTAGTAAAGCTAAAGGAGTGGAAGGACTAAAGAAATTCTTGGAGTTTGCTGAAAACGGAAGTTTTGCCTCTACTATAAGCCATATGAAGCATCTTCCGCAGCATGATATAGTTTCTATAATTGCAGAGAAGATAATGCAGATGGGCTACAATGTGGATACATCGGTCGGTCGCTCTGAGTTTAAGGTTGATATCGCAGTTGTTGATCCGGCATGTGTCGACCATTATTTGCTGGGTATTCTGTGCGATGGTAAAACTTATTATGAGGCTAAAACAACGCGCGATCGTGAGGTCGTTCAACCCGGTGTGTTGAATATGTTACATTGGAATATCATGCGAGTATGGTCTGTTGATTGGTTTGAAAATAGTCAGAAGGTAATGGATAGGATTGCCGAGAAACTAAATGAATTACAACAGGAAGCTCGTGAAGAGGACGACCGAAACTTATCGGTGCCGGATAATGCGCCTAAGCCTTTTGATATAGCGGAAGAACTGCACCAAGAACCAATTAATGATAGGGAAGCGGAATACGTTTTTGCCAATATGCCGATGATGGGCTATGATTCGGATATAGATGCTGTTATGGCTGCTTCTGCTATGGTAAAACAGCAATTGAAGACAATCTTATCAATTGAACAGCCCATTACGAACACGTTGTTGTATAAACGTATTTCCGAGATTTGGCAGCTGTCAAGGGTTACCTCACGTCTGCAAGTAATGATTGATTCATTGTTGACTGATACCTACAAAGATCCCCTTTCCGATAAAACGAGAATCTATTGGGAGAATGTAGAGAAATCTTCTGGTTATACACTCTATCGCATACACTCTAAACGCGATATATTGGATATCCCTATCATAGAAGTGATGAATGCAATGCGCTATGTGCTCGAACAGCAAATATCTTTGCCTGTTGAAGATTTGAAACGGGTAACTTCTCAAGTATTGGGCTTCAGTCGTAAAGGAACAAACTTGGATGCTGTAACCGGACAAGCTGTGCGAATATTGTTAGAGCAGGGTGTAATAATGGATAGGGAAGGTCTGATCGTATTTGCCTAAAAGTAGTATGAAGTATTGCTCCTATACTTTGGGATGAACGAATATATGATAGGTTGCTTTAAGAAGGCTGTCTAAAGAGTGAGGCTAAACTCACTCCCCTTCCCCCCCTCACTCTTCACCCCGACGCTCCAGCCATGCTGCTCCGCCATGGTCTTTACGTAGTACAGCCCTAGCCCGTACCCCTTCACATTGTGCACATTGCCTGTGGGGACGCGATAGAACTTCTCGAAGATGTGCGGCAGCTTGTCTGCCGGAATGCCGATGCCGTGGTCGGCGATGGAGATGCTCACCGTTCCGTCCGTTGCGCGCAGGCAGGTTATCCCGATGTCGGCACGTTCGGGCGAGTACTTGATGGCATTGTCTATGAGGTTGCTGAGGATGTTGTCGAAGTGCGTGCGGTCGGCAGTGACGGAGAGGTCGGCAGGGCTGACGGTCAGCGTTGTCTCTACGGGCTTGCCGGCTTTCAGCTTGTGCTGTTCGATGAGCGGAGGGAGAATCTCGCGCAGGGAGAGGGTCTCGAGGTGGAGCCTGAACGTCTTGCGTTGCTCCATGCTCATGGAGAGAATCTGCTCCACCAGTCCGCTGAGGCGTTGCAACTGCTCCTGACAGATGCGCAGGTAGCTGTCGCGTTGCGGCTTGTTCGCTGCGAGGTTGAAGTTGAGCAGGGCATCGTTGGCGGCATACGCCACGGCGATGGGTGTCTTCAGCTCGTGGGTGATGTTGTTGGTGAAGTCGCTTTTCATTTCGTCGAGGCTCTTCTGTTGCATGATGATGCGGATGAGCAGGGCAAACGTGATACCTATAATAATAAGGATAACCAGCGAGGTAATCAGGATGCTGCTCATCTGCCCCAACACGTGTAGCGTCAGCGGTTCGAACGTCAGGCGGTAGGCATATTGTCCGTGTATGTCGAAGTCATATTGATGACGTTCCGCATGCTTGCCGGGCACGTAGCCGGCGGTGCCGTAGGTGGCGAGCGTGTCGGTGTGGCTGATGCTGTCGGCTGCCATCCACCGGTGCAGATACTCCAGGCGGTAAGGCATGGTGAGTTGCCGCTCTGCCAGCAGCGACATCAGCAGACTGTCGTACATTGCCACGTCGGGTTCGGACATCACGTCGAGCGCCGAGTGCAAGCCCCGCTGGACGTAGGCGGCAAACATCTGCATGTTGTGTTGTCGGGAGAGCAACAGGTCTAATCCCTGATTGGTCGTCAGCATTGCCGGCGGTTGGGACTGAGGGGCGGCAACCGTGCCCGAGTCTTTCCGCATGGATACCGTTGTGGTTGAGTGGTGGCGGGTGCCGGACGCGGCAATCGTGTCCGAGTCTTTCCGCACATCGCCGTCGTTCGTGATGGTTTGGTTTTTTATGTAGGCAGTGTTATCGTTTAAGTCGTATCCGGCGCTCACGGTAATCTCTCCGTGCACCGTTCCGGTGGTTCTCATCCGTTCCACGCGCAGCATCAGCTCGTAGTAGTCGCCGGTGCGCATGGCATCGTTGATGTCTTGCGTAACGTCCCGTTGCATGGTGGTATACAGCCCCGTCAGCCAGTAGGTTTGATAGACGAGGATAACCAGCAGCGCACCGATAGCCATGCCGGCGATGGATTTGAGTGACAGTTTCATGCCCGCAAAGGTAAAGAAGATGTGCAAGATAGCGCAGGCGATAAGACTAAATAAGCAGAGCGATAAGACTAAATAAGCATTCGCAAGGCAGATTGTGCCGAATTATGCGGTTCTTTGCACCATTCAAACGATATGCAATGAAACAGATTCTTTCTCTCCTGACCGTGTGCCTCTGCTGCACCGCCCTCTCCGCTCAAGAAGTGAGCACCCGCCCTCAAACCGGGCGCACCCCTGACCATACCCTCTCCGCCGACAGCATCCTGACAGGCAACAGCCGGCTCGACAGTCTCTACCGCAACCTGCCCGAAGTGCTGATCAAGGGCGAACGTCCCGTCGTCAAGATAGACCACGGCAAGCTGGTGTACGACCTTCCGCGCCTGATACGCAAGCTGCCGGTCGACAACATCTACGACGCCATCAAGGAGCTGCCCGGCGTGATCGACATGAACGACCAGCTCACGCTGGCAGGCAGAAGCGTCACCGTCATCCTGAACGACCAGGTCACCAACATGAGCGCCGAGCAGCTCCGGATGTTGCTCAAGAGCATGCCTGCCAGCCGCATCGCCGGCGCCGAGGTGATGTACAACGCTCCCGCACGCTACCGGGTGAAGGGGGCGGTCATCAACATCCTCCTGACGCAGAACGACGAGCACACCCGCATGTTGCAGGGCGAACTCAATGCCCAGTACCGGCAGAAGCACGACGGGGGCACCGCCGAACGCATCAGCCTGCTGTACGGACACGACAAGTTCTCCGCCGACCTGCTCTATACCTACAACCACGGACGCAGCTACATGCTGACCGACAAGCAGGCGCGCCACACGCTGGCAGACGGCACCGTTTACCCCATCGACAACCACGAGATGCAGCGCTCCCTCAGCAACAGTCACGTTGTCCGCTTGGGCGCCGACTATCAGTTTGCCCAACAGCACCGCCTGAGCGTGGTCTACGACGGCACCTACTCCTCCTACCACGGACAGTCCGCCGTTTCGGGCACCCAGCAGGCGACGAACAGGCGCATCGGCGACAACCGGCTGCACAGCGGGCGCATCGACTACCAGGCGCCGTTCGGACTGAAGGCAGGCGCCGCGCTCACCTACTACCACTCCCCTTCCGAACAGTCGCTCAGCAGCGTCATGGCAGGCGAGTCGCTGGCTTTCAATACCGCCGAGAGTCAGCGCATCAATGCGTGGAACTTCTACCTCTCGCAAACGCACACCCTGAAGCACAACTGGTCGCTGAACTACGGCGCAACCTACTCCACCAGCGTCGACAACAGTTACCAGACCTACAAAGAGATACAAAGCACCGACGCCGACAAGCCCGACAACATGCGCTCGCGCCGCCGCGAACAGACGCTGAACCTGTATGGCGGTGTCAGCCGGAACTTCGACAAGCTGTCGCTTGACGCTTCGCTGGCTGTCCAGTACTACAACACGCCGGTGTGGGACAGGTGGGACGTGTTTCCGGTGTTCAACATCCTCTACATGCCGGCTCCCGGACGGGTGTGGCAGCTCTCGCTGGGCAGCTCCAAGAGTTATCCGGGCTACTGGGAGATGCAGAACAACATCTCCTACCTGAGCGGCTACTCCGAGATACAGGGCAATCCGCTGCTGAAGCCCTCTGTCGCTTACAACCTCTCGCTGACGCACGTCCTCAAAGGCAAATATGTCTTCACCGCTTGGTATCAACACACCAAGGACTACTTCGTGCAAACCCTCTATCAGGCGCCCGACCGGCTGGTGGAGATATACAAAACCGTCAACTACGATTACGCCGAGCAGGCGGGCATACAAGCCACCCTCCCGTTCACCGCAGGCACGTGGCTCAACAGCCGCCTGAGCCTGATCGGCGTGTGGCAGCACGAGAAGAACGATGACTTCTGGGACATCCCCTTCGACCGCGCCGTCTTCTGGGGCATGGCAAGCATGACGAATGTTTTCACCCTCTCTGCCAAGCCCGACCTGAGGCTCACCCTGACCGGCAGGATACGCAGCCTGGCACATCAGGGCATTTACGACCTGCCTGCCAGCGGCAACGTCGATGCCTTCCTGCAATACACCTTTGCCAAAGGCAACGGCATCGTCAAGCTTTATGGCAACGACCTCTTCGAGACCGCGCAGATAGACCCGCGCATGCGCTTCCGCACGCAGCACGTCACCAACAATTACAGCTGCTACCGCGAAATCGGCGTATCTTTTACGTGGAAGTTCGGCGGATACAAGGAGAAGAAGCGGGAGGAGGTCGACAAGTCGCGGTTCAGGGAATAGGCGCCTCCCTGACTTCTTTTCCGCTGTATGTCACGACGATGCCTCCGGAGGTCTTAAAGGCAAGACGCTAACCGGTACTTTACGGAGTACCGATTAGCGTTTTGTCTGTTTAGCGGATGAGGCGAATCGTCATTTCTTCTTCATACAGCTCCGGATAGGTGCGATAGGAAGGAAAAACCGAGCGAGCGGTACATCCCACCCCCGTTGTTGCATAATCCAAATTGAGGGTAATGCCGTCTTGCTTCTGAAGCTGGTAGGTATATACTGCCTTGGTCAGATTGTCGGTCGAATAGGGGTAGGCATTAAAATTGAAAAAGCCCGTTTGCATGGAGAACTCCAATCCGCTGCCCGAAGCATCCGTCATGCGCAACCAACGATTGTCGGTGCGGAGGCCGTAGTCTTGCGGAATAAG
>JAISGR010000053.1 GCA_031262995.1 Prevotellaceae bacterium
TGGCTCTTGGCGCCGATGCGGTTGGCAGCTTCGGCAGCCAGGTTTGCCACCTGCATGGAGTGCTGGAAGGTGCCCGGCACCGTTTCCGACATGCGGCGCAGCAGCGGGGTATTGATGTTCGACAGCTCCACCAGCGTGACGTTTGATGTGAAGCCGAACGACTTCTCCAGCAGGAACAGCAGCGGATAGGTGAAGAGCAGCAGGATGCCGTTCACCACGAAATAGAGATACATGCCCCAGTTTATCTTCGAGAGGTCATTCTCCGTAATCAGCTCGATGGAGAGGTTCACCACGATATAGGTCATCACCACATAGAACGAGGTGTGAATGAGTTGCGACCGTTGCGACAGCTCGCGCAGGCTGTATATCGCCACCAATCCGGCGGAGAGTTGCAGCAGAATGAACTCGTGCGGATAGTTCAGGCAGATGGAACAGATGAGTACCGTAACCGCATGGGTGAGAAATGCCGTGCGCGAATCCAGAAACACCCTGATGATGATGGGGAGCATGGCATACGGCAGTATGTACACGTTCAGGATGCGTTCGGATACCATGAGCGAGGTCACCACGCAATAGGAGACGATGAGCAGAAACAGCAGCGTCAGGCTGCTCTTGTGTTCGTAGTAGTCCTTGCGGAACAGCTCGAGGTAGAGCATGAAGCAGAGCATGAAGACGCCGACAAAAAGAACCTGTCCCAGCAGGATGAGGTGTCGTTGTCCGATGGTTTCGCTCCGCTTTGCCGACTCTTTTTGCAGGCTCTGGAGGATGCGGTAGACGGCGGGAGTGACTATCTCGCCCCGGTCGATGATTTTCTGCCCGCTCAGCACAATGCCGTTCGCCCACGAATAGTTGTCGAGCAGCTCTTTGCGGGCAGCTTCCGAACGGGTGCCGTCATAAGCCAGGTTGGGAACGAGGTATTCGTTGATGTGGCACCGCCGCAAGATGTCGGGTGCATAGCGTACCGTGTCCGCCATCAGCACGTAGGTGTACGCCTCCTTGACGGACATCAGCTGATTGACGTTGCGCGGATATGCCAGCTTGTCGTCTACCATCATGATGGCATCGGTGCTGTCGCTGCGGAGCTTGTTCTGATCTTCGGTAGAGAGCATACCCACCTGATAAACCTCCGTCAGACAGTGTGCAATGTGGCGCACATAATCCACCGTGGGCAACAGCTCGCGCAGGTGTGACTGGTAATCACTCTGCAACTGCTTCACGGCATCCTGCTCCGCCTCCCTGTTCAGCACGTAGTAGGGGTGGAACGTTGCCATGATGCTGTCTTGCTCCCGCTTCACGGTCGCGTCATCCTTGTAGATGGGGAAATCAAAAGTCGCCATCAGTTGCCCATATCTCCAGGGTTTGTCAATGTCGAACTGGTAATTGAACTTGCTGTCGCGCGGCAGAAAGTAGACAATGACGGCTACTGTACCGATAAATATAAGCGCTTTATATAGCAAATCTTTGTATGCGAATGCTTTACCAAGCTTGAATCCGTTCATGGTGTATGCTTTTTGGGGCGAAAAGTACGAAAAAAAACAGTAGTGTAGAAAAAAAGATATAATTTTGCCGCCACTTACCAAAGATTTATCATAATCAAAGCAAAATATGACAGATAGAAGCGTCCGGGTTCGTTTTGCTCCCAGCCCTACAGGAGCACTGCATATCGGCGGTGTGCGTACCGCTTTGTTCAATTATCTCTTTACCCGCCAGCATGGCGGCACCCTCATCCTCCGTATTGAAGATACCGATTCCGCCCGCTTCGTGCCGGGCGCCGAGGAGTATATACTCGAATCGTTCCGCTGGCTGGGCATCCCCTTCGACGAGGGGGTAGGCTTCGGCGGCGAATACGGTCCTTACCGGCAGTCGGAGCGACGCGATATCTACCGGCATTACGTAGACCGACTGCTTGCCGACGGCAAAGCCTACATCGCCTTCGATACGCCGGCAGAACTGGATGCCCGACGTGCCGCCATCCCCAACTTCCAATACGATGCTTCTACCCGCCTGTCGATGCGCAATTCTCTGACCCTTTCCGGCGAAGAGGTCGACACACTGCTCGCCGCAGGCACGCAGTACGTGGTGCGCTTCAAGATAGATCCCGACCAATCGGTGGTTGTCAACGACCTGCTGCGCGGAGAGGTGACCGTCAACTCCTCCACCCTCGACGACAAGGTGCTCTACAAGTCTGCCGACCAACTTCCCACCTACCACCTGGCAAACATTGTCGACGACCACCTGATGAAGATTTCACATGTCATCCGCGGCGAAGAGTGGCTCCCGTCCGCTCCGCTGCATGTGCTGCTCTACCGTGCCTTCGGCTGGGAAGAGACCATGCCTGCCTTTGCCCACCTGTCGCTCCTGCTCAAACCCGAGGGCAACGGCAAGCTGAGCAAGCGCGATGCCGACCGCCTGGGATTTCCCATCTTCCCCCTTTCGTGGACTGACCCCAAAACGGGTGAACAGTCGGTAGGCTACCGCGAAGCCGACTACCTGCCCGATGCGCTCGTCAACTTCCTCGCCCTGCTGGGCTGGAGTCCGGGCGACGACCGCGAACTCTTCACCATGGACGACCTGTTGCGCGAGTTCGACCTCGCCCACTGTAGCCGCGCAGGGGTAAAGTTCAACTATCAGAAGGCGGTCTGGTTCAATCACGAATATATCCTCATGAAGAGCGACGAAGAGATTGCCCGGCTGTTTGCCCCCATCGTAGCCGAACATGGCATCGATGCCCCCTTTGAGAAGATTCGCACAGTGGTGGGCATGATGAAGAACCGCGTCGACTTCGTCAAGGAGCTGTGGGATGTGTGCAGCTTCTTCTTCGTTGCTCCCGCCGGATACGACGAGAAGACCGTCAAGAAACGCTGGAAAGCCGAATCGCCTGCGCAGATGACCGAACTGATGGAGCTGCTTGCCGGTCTGGACGATTTCAGCATCGAACATCAGGAGCAAACCGTCATGGCATGGATTGAAGCCCGCGGTTATCACACAGGCAACATCATGAACGCTTTCCGCCTCACGCTGGTGGGCGAGGGCAAAGGTCCCCACATGTTCGACATCTCGTGGGTACTGGGTAAGGAGGAGACACTGTCGCGCATGCAACGAGCCATAAACATACTGCCGAATGCTTCTATATAATATAGGTATAGCCGTCTATGACATCCTGATACACCTCGATGCCCCCTTCAGTCGCAAGCCCCGCAAGATGATGAAGGGACACTGGGTGGTGTACGAGTTGCTGCGCCAGCAGCTCGAAAAGGAGAAGCGTTACATCTGGTTTCATGCCGCTTCGCTGGGTGAGTTCGAACAGGGACGACCGCTCATGGAGTGCATTCGTGCCCGCTATCCCCACTATGGCATCCTGCTCACTTTCTTCTCTCCCTCGGGCTATGAGGTGCGCAAGAACTACCGCGGCGCCGATGTCATCTGTTACCTCCCGTTCGACAAGCCGCGCAACGTGAAGAAGTTCCTCGACATTGCCAACCCTTGCATGGCGTTCTTCATCAAGTACGAGTTCTGGAAGAATTACTTAGACGAGCTGCACCGCCGGCGTATTCCCCTCTACAGCGTCTCTTCCATCTTCCGCCGCGGACAGATCTTTTTCAAATGGTACGGCGGTACTTATCGCCGGGTGTTGAGCAACTTCGACCACCTCTTCGTGCAGAACGAACTTTCCAAACGCTACCTTGCCAAGCTCGACGTGACCCGTGTGACGGTGGTGGGCGACACGCGCTTCGACCGTGTGCTTCAGATACGCAATGAGTCAAAAGAACTGCCGTTGGTAGCGCACTTCAAACAAGGCAGCACCGTCCTTGTCGCCGGCAGCTCCTGGCAGCCCGACGAAGACCTCTTCATCGACTATTTCAACAGCCATCCCGAGCTGAAGCTGATTATCGCCCCGCATGTCATCGACGAGAACCACCTTGTAGAGATTATCGGCAAGCTCCGTCGTCCATACGTGCGCTATACCCGTGCCGACGAGCGCAACATCCGCCGCGCCGACTGTCTCATCATCGATTGCTTCGGCTTGCTCTCCTCCATCTATCGCTACGGCGAGATTGCATACGTGGGCGGCGGCTTCGGCGCCGGCATCCACAACACGCTCGAGGCGGCTGTCTACGGCATTCCCGTCCTCTTCGGTCTCAAATACCAGAAGTTTATGGAAGCAGTGCAACTCATTGATGCCGGCGGCGCTTTCTGCATCAAAGACGGCGACGAACTCAAGAGCCTGCTCGACCGCCTGCTCACCGACTCCTCCTTCCTGCTCGATGCCGGACAGCGCGCCGGCAACTACGTGGTAAGCAACTCGGGTGCCACTGACAAAATCATGGAGATGATCAATTTTTAAATCCGCGCTGCCATGACCTTAAAAGCCCGTTACGCCCGCATCCTTGATTGGTTCCGTACCAATCGCCCCGTTGCCGAAACCGAGTTGCACTACGGCAACCCGTTCGAGTTGCTGGTGGCTGTCATCCTCTCCGCACAGTGCACCGACAAGCGCGTGAATATGATTACGCCGAAGCTTCTCAGCGACTATCCCACGCCCGAAGCCATGGCAGTCGCCACCCCTGATGTGATATTCGAGTACATTCGCAGTGTCTCTTACCCCAACAACAAGGCGAAACACTTAGTCGGCATGGCACAGATGCTGCTTCGGGAGTTCGGCGGCATCGTGCCCGATACCATGGACGACCTCATCCGCCTGCCCGGCGTGGGGCGGAAAACAGCCAATGTCATCCTCTCCGTCGTCTTCCACGAAGCTGCCATGGCGGTCGACACACACGTCTTCCGCGTCAGCCACCGCTTGGGATTAGTCTCCGACAGCTGCACCACCCCCCTGAGCGTAGAGCGGCAATTGATGAAGCACATCCCCTCCGCCGATGTGTCCATTGCCCACCACTGGCTCATCCTGCACGGCAGATACACATGCACAGCCCGTCGCCCCAAGTGCGAAGCGTGCGGGCTGAGAACCTGGTGCAAATACGCAGAAAAGGAAATATCAACGCCATTCCAATGATACTGAGACTCTACAACCAAAACAACAGCCGCGACGACCTGCAACGGGTAGTCGACCTGCTCTGCGACGGAGGAATCATTATTTATCCCACCGACACCCGCTATGCCATCGGCTGCCACGGATTGAAAGAGCGTGCCATCGAACGAATCTGTCGCATCAAGGAGATAGACCCCCGCAAGAACAACCTCTCCATCGTCTGCTACAACCTGAGCAGCATCAGCGAATATGCCAAAGTCGACAACAGCACCTTCAAATTGATGAAACGAAACCTGCCCGGCGCCTTCACCTTCATCCTGAACGGCAGCAACCGCCTGCCCAAAATCTTCAGGAACCGGCGGGAGGTGGGCATACGCATGCCGCAAAACCCCATTATCCACGAAATAGCACGCCTGCTCGATGCCCCCATAATGACCACCACACTGCCATACCGGGAAGATGAGGAGATTGAATACATCACCGACCCCGAACTGATCGAAGAGAAGTTTGGCGACAAAGTCGACCTTGTCATCGACGGCGGCATGGGCGGAACCGACCAATCTACCATCGTCGACTGTACCGGCGACGAACCCGTAATCATCCGTCAGGGGAAAGGAGTGCTCAATGAGTAACAACGAACGCGACCAATACTGGAAACTCTCCCTGCTGTCGATCATCGTCGTGATGGGAGTGATACTCTTCCGCGAGATAACCCCTTTCCTGGGAGGATTGCTGGGTGCGCTTACCATATATATATTGGTGCGCCGGCAGATGAACTACCTCGCCGACCGCCGCGGCTGGCGACGCAGCCTGGCAGCTGTCGCCATTACCTCCGAAGCGATTCTCTGCTTTCTCGTACCGCTCGGACTGGTGGTGTGGTTGCTCGTCAATACCATCACCAACATCAATCTCGACCCGCAAGCCATCATCGCACCGATAGAACAGACCGTCAACCTGCTGGAGAAAAAGACGGGTTACGACGTCATGTCTACCGATACCGTATCTTTTCTCATTTCGTTACTTCCTAAGATCGGACAGTTTTTAATGAACAGCATAAGCAGTCTTTCCATCAATCTGTTTGTATTGGTAATTGTACTTTACTTCCTGTTGATGGGTGGACGCAAAATGGAGCGTTATATCGGCGAGATACTCCCATTCAACGCTATCAATACCCGCGAGGTGCTGTTCGAGATTTACCATATTGTACAATCCAACGCCATCGGCATCCCCCTGCTGGCAGTGATACAAGGACTGATCGCCACCATCGGTTATTGGATATTCGATGCGCCTAATCTGCTGCTTGCCGGTGTGCTTACCTGCTTCGCCACCATCATCCCCATGGTGGGTACTGCCCTTGTATGGGTACCCATAGCCATCTATAAAATGGTGATGGGCAGCTGGTTCGATGCCATCGGACTGTTGCTTTACGGCGGGCTGGTAGTGGCGCAACTCGACAACCTGATACGCTTCATCCTGCAAAAGAAGATGGCAGACACCCATCCGCTGATAACCATCTTCGGCGTTGTCATCGGTCTCTCTCTCTTTGGTTTTATGGGTGTCATCTTCGGACCGCTTCTGCTGGCTCTTTTCTTGCTCTTCGTCGACATGTTCAAGCGTGAGTATCTGGACGGACGGAAATAACGCTCCGGCAATCCCCCCAATCTATCCCCCTCCGACAGTCGTTAAGACAAGGTGTTTGTCTTAACGGGACAAGGTCGTTGCCCTATTGAGATAAGTGGCTTCTCTCATTGAGAAAAACGTGAACTTGATTAAGCAAAAGAAGATAAAACTTACATCCGCGCAAAGCATCACTTACATCCGTGCAAAGCATCGCTTACATCCGCGTAAAGTTATGCTTAGTCCCGCGCAAAGTTTTGAATCACTCTTTCTTACATTGAACTTTACACCTCATCTTTTTCTTGTTTTCGGAATAAAAAAGGCAACTTGCCGTTATTTTTTCCTGTTTTTATTTGTAGGCAATAAAAAAGTATCTACATTTGCAGCAAATTTTTAACACTCGAATGACCCCAATAGGGATGAATGTAGACGAAACAAAAAGCAAATACGTCTGTCAACTAAAGCGACTAAAGGTCACAACGACACGCTACGTGGCATGCTTATTCCTGTGTTTGTTACCTGCAACACTACTCTATGGACAATCGGGAGACGAAACCGTTAACCTATTGACATCGTCGGGATTTGAGAACGTAGGATGGACAGAGGATGCCAGAGAGCGTGTTTATGTGTTGCAAAACACGGCATACCGCCTCAATGGCGTCGGCATAGGAGAAGCCGTCGACCTCATCCGGGAACACGGAATGCCCGCAGGAGCAAAAGCCTGCCGAATCGTAATCATGGACAACAACGTTCCTCAAATTTCATTATACTATAAACCGATAGTGGTAGCCGGTGTACCCACAACGCCCCAACGGCGCGACTGGAACGTGAGCTATGACATCGGAGATTCCTGGCAACAGGCACACCAACACAAGGAAAACAGCTCGCTCTTTAAAGTAGATGTGGCAGTCTATCCGGAACTTTCGTTAAAGAACCTGATCATCACGCAGATATATCAGGCACTCTTTAATCTCTCTCCGGCTGTAGAGGTCTCTTTCTGGAACGGAATGAAGCTCACTGCACAAATGGTGTTCCCTGTTTACAACGACGGCTACGGAACCTATGCGGGCAGAGTACACCCGGGATTCATCACCCTCCAACAGACTTACCGACTGCCCTACAACCTGTGGCTTACCGGTACGGCAGGCTTGTTCAACGCCGGACGCTATGGCGCCGATGTCAAACTGCTGCACGCGCTGCAAGCCGACCAGCGATTCTCCTTCGAGGGACGGTTGGGACTGACAGCCACCTATCAGTGGCAAGGGTTTGACTTTCACTACGGGACAAAGACGCGATTCACATGGTCATTGGGTGCCAACTTTTATTGGCCTCGTTATAATACGCAAGTCAGTCTGAAGGCTGAGCAATATTTATTAGGTGATAAAGCCGTGAGGTTCGACATCATCCGCCATTTCCGATACGCATCCATTGGATTCTATGCCATGAAGGGTGTCACATCCAAGTGGGAGAGCGTTCGGGCAAACGGAGGATTCCGATTCCAAGTAGCGCTTCCACCTTATAAATATAAGCGCAAAGGTTACATTCCGCGTGTATTGCCGTCGCGTAACATGGGCATCGCCTACAATGCGGGTAACGAGCAGTACTACTACAAGGGATTCCGTGACAATGCCGGCGAAAACATAATGCAAGCAAATAGTTTAAACCCATTTTATATTAAATCAGAATTACTAAATTTTTAAATGTATTGAGATGAAAAAGAAAACTTTTTTCCATGGTCTTAACGCCAAGATGGCGTTAATCATGATGGCTCTCACAGGGTCATTGCTCACTGGATGCTACGAGGAGAACGGCTTGGACGTACAGAAGCCGGAT
>JAISGR010000055.1 GCA_031262995.1 Prevotellaceae bacterium
CATCCACTTGCTTGAACTGTGAGGGCATCACGCAGCAGCTTTGCAGGTAGTTCTCCACACTGTTGGAACGCTCTTTAGATACCTTCAAGTTTGCTTCGTAGGTGCCCACCTTGTCGGTGTGTCCGATGATGGCGATGTCGGTCGTTCCGTCGCTTTTCAGGATATTTGCCAGTTCGCGCAGCGATGCTTTGGAGGTGTTGCTCAGCGTTGAAGAGTTGAATCCGAAGAGGATGCCCGATTCGAAAGAAACCTTTACGGCAGCCAGTCCGTTGTTGTCGGTCACGGTCTCAACCTGTGCGCCGGCGATCTTGGCAGCTTCGGCAGCTTTCTTGTCCATCTTCTTACCGATGATGACGCCCGTACCTGCACCTACCGCCGTACCTACGGCAGCTCCGATGGCTGCGCCTTTGCCTTTACCGATGATGCCGCCCAGAATAGCGCCTGCGGCTGCTCCTGCTCCGCCGCCAATCACGCCGCCTTTGGCAGTATTGTTCATTGTGCTGCAACTTCCCCACAGGATGGCACCGCCAAGCAGCAGTACCGAAATACTCATTTTCTTCATACTTGTTTTGATTTAGATGTTAATAATGTAAGTTTTAAGTTGTGATAAATAACAACATCGCCTATTTTAAGTTCGGTGCACGCAGGATTTTTCTCTTTATCAGCAGGAACCAGCTCGTCAAGATGATGCCCTTGGCAATGGTTGTTCCGCTCACTGCCCACCACACGGCATCGATGCCCATGCCTGCCCGTATCAGCAGCAGCGCCACGGGGATGCGCATGTAGTTGCACGTGATGCTCACGATGGCAGGTGTCAGGGTGCGTCCCAATCCGTAGAACACTCCCTGCATGGTGATCTCCAGCATCATGAAGAGTGGCGAATAGCCGTCGATGCGCAGGTAGTCGCCGCCTACGCGGTAAGCCTCCTCTTCGGGCACGAAGATGGAGAATATCTCACTGCCGTAGCCGATGAAGAGCACCGAGCAGATGCTGCCGAAGACGAGCGTCATGCGCAGGATGACATACCATGCCTGCTTCACGCGGTCGTAGCATCCGGCGGCGTAGTTCTGTGCCACGAAGGCGCTCAGTGCGGTCGAGAATCCCTGTGCCGTATTCCACGTAATGGCTTCGACCTGTCCGCCGGTACTGAAGGCGGTCATGCCGATGTGTCCGCCTTGCATGGTGACCGTGCGCGACAGGAAGATGTTGACGAAAGAGAAGAGCATGTTGAGCGCCGCTACCGGAGCGCCCAGCTTGATGATGCGCAGCGCATACCTCTTCTTCAGCCGGGTGAAGAAGGAGAAGCCGCCCAGCAGCCGGTCTTTGCGCACTTTGTAGATAAAGAGCGCCAGTACCGTGGCTTCGGCAATCCAGGTGGCAACGGCAGCGCCGGTAGTGCCCCATCCCAGCAGGAAGATGCAGATGGGGTCGAGCACGATGTTCAGCACCAAGCCCGTTCCGCTGATGTAGAAGGGCACCTTGCTGCGTCCCGACGCATTGTATAGACCGGTGAAGGCTGATGTCAGAAACAGAAACGGAAAGGCGGTGGCGATGATGCGCAGGTAGACCACCGAGTGGGCGGCAATCTCGGGTTCCAATCCGAAGATACTGACAATGGGCGATGCGAAGACGAACAGGATGATGCCCCAGCACACCGAGATGAGTGTAGCGATGCTCGTGTTGTGCGAGGCAAACTGTCGGGCTTCCGTTTCGTGCCGGGCGCCGATGGCTTGTCCCACGCTGACCTCGGCTCCCACTTTATTTAATAAGGAGAAGGAGCCGGTCATCCACGTGAGCATCCCCACTGCCCCGACGGCGGCAACCGACTCGCTGCCCAATCGTCCCAGCCACGCCATATCCGTCAGGCTGTATGCCATCTGGATGAACGAGGTCGCCATGATGGGCATTGCCAGGTTGAACAGCTGGCGGTTGATGGATCCGGTGGTCAGATTCTTGGTGCCTTGCACGGTCGTGGGATTGCTGGAGTGCTTATTGGAAGGATGGGTCGATGATGACTGCCGTTGCTTTCCGGCTCAGGGAGGAGCCGGCTTTCCGGAACAGCGTGTGGTCGTCGCCGGTCGGCTCGGCTGCTTCGGGCAGGACGGCGCGTGTCTGCTGTCCGATGCGGTCTAAGGCAGCCTTCAGCACCCGTTCGTTGGAGTCGCCCAGCGGAAGCACATCGTAAAGCCCCGTCACGTAGCCTTGGGCATTGTATTTGAATACTTCGCTTACCTCCTCATCGGGGGTCAAGCCGTTGGAGTAGTCGCCCTTGCCTTCCGAGTTGGTGATGCGGCACACGATGGGGTGCATCTTCCACGTTTGGGTGTCGTCGGTATACTCCACCGATCCGACATCTTTGCCGACGGTTCGTTCGCCGATCACCACCACCTGCATGTAGGGGCGCAGGCTGTTGATCACCATCTCCGAAGCCGATGCCGTCTCTTCGCTGGTCAGCACGTAGAGGGTCGGCAGGTTCAGGTTGTGGATGCCTTCAAGCTGTGCCTTGGTCGGGCGGATGACCGATTTGCTGCCTTTGTTGTACTCCAGATAGCCCAAGTCTTTGCCGAAGGCAGCCTGCGGACAGAGTATGTTGCACAGTATCATAGCCGACGAAAGCAGTCCGCCGTTGTTGTAGCGCAGGTCGAGCACAAACTCATCCACGCCGGTGAAGTAGGTGGAGAGTTCTTTCAGCTGGTCGTCGTACGACGTGTCGGTTGCCGAGCCGTTGATTCCGGCTTCGAACTGGTTGTAGACCAAGTAGCCCACCTGCTTGCCGTTGTCGGTCGGCAGGATGGTATAGAAATGGATGGGGTTGTCCGTGACGGCGCACGATGCGGCAATGTCGACGGTCTCTTTCGGCGTGAAGGTCGTTCCTTGGGCAGTTGTCTCGGCGGTTGCGAGGAGAAAGCTGCATGCAGCCCCCGAAGTCATCTCGGACACGGCACTCATGGGTTTGTTGTCGCGCCTCACAATCCAGTCGCCCCGTTGGATGCCCGCCTCTTCGGCAGGCGAGCCGGGCAGGACGTAGCACACCAATCCGTACAGTTCGGTTTGACCATTGTTGTTGATGGAGACATTCAGCCCGAGAATCTCCATGCCGTACGAGTCCTTGTCGTTGATAAATCCGCGGGTAGCGGCTTCGGTCTCCGTCAGCTTCTCGATGTACGAGAAGTAGCTGTGGTACTGTTTGCCGTCGCTTCCGGTGTAGTTCTTCCCGTCCTTCTTCGAGAGCAGGGAGTTGAAGAAAGCTTCGGTATCGAGCGTGTAATCCAGCTTGTCCGATGCCGGGATTTCGGTGTACCACAGGTACTCGGCGCGCAGCTTCTCTTCTATCCATTGCTGGGCTTCGGTGCGGTCGATGTTCACTGCGGGGGTGTCGTCGTCCTTGCAGCAGGCGCTCAGGGCAAGGGCGGCGAACAGGAAAAGTAAAGTTTTCAATTTCATAACGGTATTGTTTTTAGTGGATAAATTAGATCAATCCTTTTGCCGACAGGTATCGTTCGGCTTCGAGGGCAGCCTTGCATCCGCTGCCGGCTGCGGTGATGGCTTGCCGGTAGTGCGGGTCTGCCACGTCGCCTGCGGCAAAGACGCCGGGCACGCGGGTGCGGGGGCTGTTCCCTTCGGTGATGATGTAGCCGGTTTCGTCGGTCTCTACCCAGGGGGTGAAGATGCCCGAGTTGGGTTGGTGCCCGATGGCGAGGAAGAAGCCGTCGATGGGCAGGTCATAGTGCGTCTCGTCGGCTTCGCCTGCCCGTTTCACCAGATGTACACCCTCCACGCCGTCCTCGCCGTAGAGTCCGACGGCATTGTGCTCGAAGAGGATTTCTATCTTCTCGTGCTTCATGACCCGTTCCTGCATGATCTGCGAGGCGCGCAGGAAGGGCTTGCGTACCAGCATGTAGACCTTCGCAGCCAAGCCTGCCAGGTAGACAGCCTCTTCGCAGGCGGTGTCTCCTCCGCCTACTACGGCTACCACCTTTTTGCGGTAGAAGAATCCGTCGCAGGTGGCGCAGGCGCTTACGCCCATGCCGGCATATTTCTTTTCGTCTTCCAGTCCGAGGTATTTGGCAGTGGCGCCGGTGGCAATGATCAGGGTGTCGGCTTCCACGCAGCGACTCTCGTCTATCGTTACCTTGTAGGGTGCGGCGCTCAGGTCGGCAGCGGTAGCCGTGCCGTATTGCAGGTCGGCGCCGAAGCGTTCGGCTTGGCGACGCAGGTCGTCCATCAGGCTCTGTCCCGCCACGCCGTCGGGGTAGCCGGGGAAGTTTTCAACGTCGGTGGTGGTGGTGAGCTGTCCGCCCGGTTGCATGCCTTCGCAGAGCAGCGGTGAGAGGTTGGCGCGACCGGCATAGATGGCTGCCGTATAGCCGGCAGGTCCGGAGCCTATAATCAGGCATTTTACTTTTTGCGTATTCATAAGAGGATGTTATTATCTTAAATCTATTGTTTCTACGTCGGGATGCGCCTCGCTGTCGAAGGCGAAGAGCGAATCGGGATAGGAGGCGCCGGTGCGGTAGCCGGTGAGCCGTATCACCACGCTGTTACCGTTGCCCCGTTGCACCATGCGGATGCAGAGCGGGCGGTAGTCGTGCGGGTCTACGTAGAGCACGATTTGTCGCAGGTCGTTCTTCCGTTCGGTGGCGTCGAGCTGTACCGTGTAGGCAGGCTTGCCGTCGTATTCGGTGTCGTTGCCCTGCCTGATGTCGTAGCCGCGCTTGTATATATATAATAAGGAGTACGGGTTGATGCTTTGCAGCTCCTCGTCGGTGGGTTCGGTGATGTTGACCTCGTTGTTCTCCGCGAGGTAGCTCCATTGGGTGTGTCCGTCGAACCAGGTCTGTATGCCGCCGCTCCGGAGTACGAACTTCTCTCCTTTCATGCGGATGTTGCCGGTGGCGCTCTCTTGCAGCTTTTCGCGGGCGTAGGTGCTGACTGTGAAGTCGGCGTCGATGCCTCCGGCTTGGCGGAAGGTCTCGGCGGCACGGTCGATCACTTCGCGGGCTTTGGGTGTTTGTGCCGACAGCGGCAGGATGCCGAGCAGGGCGGCGAGACAAGCGGCGATGTATTGCATCAATAAGCTTACTTTAGGGATGTTCATAATGTTGTAGGAAACGGGCGCTCACCGGAAATTGTTCATGATGGCATCCAGGCTGCTCTCGTCGGTGATCAGCACGTCGCGCGGCTTGCTGCCTTGGGTGGCGCCTACGATGCCGGCTTTCTCCAGCTGATCCATCAGCCTGCCGGCGCGGTTGTAGCCGATGGCGAATTTGCGTTGTATCAGCGAGGTCGAGCCTTGCTGGTGCACCACGATCAGGCGGGCAGCCTCTTCGAACAGCGGGTCGAGCCTGTCCATGTCCACTTCGCTCATGTCTGTTCCGCCGCTCTCGTCGACGTACTCGGGCAGGTAGAAGGCAGTGGGGTAGCCCGGCTGCTGGGAGATGTACTTGGTGATGTCTGCCACCTCGGGCGTGTCGATGAAGGCGCACTGCACGCGCACCGGGTCGGCGCCTTGCAGGAAGAGCATGTCGCCGCGTCCGATGAGCTGGTTGGCGCCCGGGCGGTCGAGGATGGTGCGCGAGTCGATCATTGCCGAGACGCGGAACGCCACCCGTGCGGGGAAGTTGGCTTTGATGGTGCCGGTGATGATGTTCGTGGTGGGGCGTTGTGTGGCGATGATCATGTGGATGCCTACGGCGCGTGCCAGCTGGGCAATGCGGGCGATGGGCAGCTCAATCTCCTTGCCGGCAGTCATGATGAGGTCGCCGAACTCGTCGATCACCACCACGATGTAGGGCATGAAGCGGTGTCCCTTCTCCGGGTTGAGGCGGCGCTCGATGAACTTGGCGTTGTACTCCTTGATGTTGCGCACGTGGGCAGCCTTGAGCAGGTCGTAGCGCGTGTCCATCTCCACACACACGGAGTTGAGTGTCTGCACCACCTTCTTCACGTCGGTGATGATGGGGTCTCCGCCGTCGGGCAGCTTGGCAAGGTAGTGGTGCTCTATCACGGAGTAGATGCTGAACTCCACCTTCTTGGGGTCGACCAGCACGAACTTCAGCTCGGCGGGGTGCTTCTTGTAGAGCAGGGAGGTGATGATGGCGTTCAAGCCGACCGACTTGCCCTGTCCGGTGGCGCCGGCAACGAGGATGTGCGGCATCTTGCAGAGGTCGACCATGAACACCTCGTCGGTGATGGTCTTGCCCAGCGCGATGGGCAGGTCGTAGGTCGACTCCTGAAACCGCTTGCTGCCGATGATGCTCTGCCCCGACACGATTCTGGGGTTGGAGTTGGGCACCTCGATGCCGATGGTTCCCTTGCCGGGGATGGGGGCGATGATGCGGATGCCCAGCGCAGCCAGGCTCAGGGCGATGTCGTCCTCGAGTCCGCGTATCTTGGAGATGCGGACACCCTGTTCGGGCGTGATCTCGTAGAGGGTGACCGTGGGACCCACCGTAGCCTTGATGGTGCTGATCTCGATGCCGAAGCTGCGCAGGGTGCTGATGATTTTGTCCTTGTTGGCGTTCTGCTCGTCCATGTCGATGGCAGGCTTGGTCTGCTCGTAGTGCTTCATCAGCTCGATGGGGGGGAAGTGGTAGTTCGACAGGTCGAGGCGCGGGTTGTAGGGTTCCCGCTCCTTGCCCCGATACTCCTCCTCGGCTTCCCGGCTGCTCACCTCGAAGTGCGGCTCGGCGGGGAGCGGCTCCTCTTCGGGGTCGGCGGCGTAGGGGGCAGCCGATTCGTCGGGTATCTCCACCTCGAAGGTAGGCTCGCCCGCGGACTTCTTCGGCGTTTCCGCAGCGGGGGCAGCCGGCGCCGGCTCAATGGCAGGGGTTCCGTCGGCACTCCATGAGGTGGTGAACTCCTCGGGGGTATCGCCTGCTTCGGCGTCCGGCGCCTCTTCGGAGGCGGGGGAGAGCGGGGCGTGCCGCTGGCTGCGGCGCAGGAAGCCGAACGAGAAGAGGGTGCGCAGGCGGTCGACGGCGCGGGCGCTGTGGTAGATCAACATGCACAGGGCTACTGCCAGCAGCAACAGCACCACACCCGGCATGCCTATCTGCGAGGTGAGCCACCGGGCGGCATTGTAGCCGTGCCGTCCGCCCCAAAAGAGGAACGAGGTCGGCGACAGCTGCTCGAACACGAAGCCGAAGAAGACGGAGAACCACACCAGCAGCACCGAGCACCCCACAAACCACTTCCCCACCGAGAGGCGGCGGGAGTTGCCCACCTTCATCAGCTTGAGCGACAGGACAACGATGAAGACAATGATAAAGAACGATGCCACGCCGAAGCAGTCGTTGATCAGGTAGTTGGCTATCTGGGCGCCGCGCGAACCGGCGTAGTTGCGGGCGCCGTTGTCCGTTCGCCCCAGGTCGCCGATCTCCAGCACGCTCTGGTCGGCAGCTCCCGTCACGAAGAAGGAGCAACATGCCACCAGCAGAAATGCGGCAAAGAGTATCAGTATAATCCCGACGACAAAATGAATCGTTTCGCTTTTGCAGCATGCCACGATCTTGTCGAACAAGACCGGCGACTGCCCGGATGATGGGGTGGCAGGTGATTTGGGGGAGGACTTTTTAGCCATTATCTTCTTTTTATTGGGTCTGCAAAGATAATGGCTTCTCTTTCAACTTGATGCTTTTTGGACAAGAAATTCACCGGCGCGGGTCTGACGGAAGCGCTGTTCCGAGGCTGACAGCGTTTCTGTTCCGAGGCTAACAAAGTTTTTGTTCCGAGGCTAACAAAGTTTTTGTTCCGAGGCTGACAGCGTTTCTGTTCCGAGGCTAACAAAGTTTTTGTTCCGAGGCTAACAAAGTTTTTGAAATACCCGTTTCAAAGGTTTTGAGATATCCGTTAATGAGAGTCATTTCCGGCTGAGGGTGTGTCAACACGCGAAGTAACTTCAACTCCCCTCCTCCCGGGAGGAGGGGTGCCCTTTAGGGCGGGGTGGTAGGACAAAAAACGAATTACTTCTCGATTGATTATCAGCTTACTATTCCTCCACCACCCCGTCGCTACGCGCCACCCCTCCTGCCGGCAGGAGGGGAGTTGAAGACAGCTCGACTCGGGACAGTAACGGCACGCGGAAGCATCCGTAAACTGCCGGAAACCAATGAGATAAGAAGCCCCCGAACCGGCGCCGGATAAACGCTGATTCGGGGGGATTCAGAGGAGGAGGTTCGGACTAAGGTCGTAGTCCAGAGGTAGACTAAGGTCGTAGTCCAGAGGTAGACTAAGGTCGTAGTCCAGAGGTGGACTAAGTCGTAGTCCAGAGGTGGACTAAGTCGTAGTCCAGAGGTGGACTAGGGTCGTAGTCCAAAAACGACTCATTGGAACGGATCGTCCGGGTCTACGGGAGTAGGCGAGGTACCCACATAAATGGGTTGCGAGGCGCATCTTTTTCGGGCAAGCAGGCATTATTTCCTTGGTTTGAGCAGCATTGACAACCCGAGGAAACAGAATGTGGTACTAACTCGTCAAGGTGGGCGTGATCTTCGACAAGGAGAAAGAAAATCCCCCCGAACCGAGGCGGACAACCACCGGTTCGGGGGGATTCATTCATCCACCACCCCGTCGCTACGCGCCACCCCTCCTGCCGGCAGGAGGGGAGCTGTGTGGCATGGGGATGGGTGATCGCCCGCTAATCGGAGACTTTGACGCAGCGGACGGAAGCGGAAATACCTGCTGAAAATGTTCTAGACAAATTCCAGGTTGTACTACGGAAGTATTGTGCACGCACAGCAGTGCTGGAGTCGGTGTACGGCTCTGCAGTCCAGTATTTTCCGCTAGTTCCCATAGTAGATATGGAACCATCGTTATAGTTATTTTGACCCGAAGCCGGGAAGTGGGTCGTTCCATTATAGAGAATGGCAGGCATCGGCGTAGTGCCGTCGGCGTTGACGTCAGTAATGCTCTCGAATGAATCTGTCTTCGTCCATAACGTGTTTAGATTTCCCAAGGCATTCAGCTCTTCGCCGGTAGGCATGCGCCAATTGCCGGCAACCTGTCCGGTTTCCGTCGACAGGTAGCGGCAGATATCGCCTTTGGAGGCGGCATAAAGTGCAGTTTTGTTGTCCAGCGCTTCGAAGTAGTTCACGAAATGGTTCTCGATAGGCTTGGTCAGATCAGAAAAATAAGAAGTGATAGTAGAGTAGCTCATCGTAGTCGTCGTCCAGGTACTCTCTTGGGGGCTGCCGGTGTTGTAGGTCGGCTGATAGACGGTTCTTGTAGTCGAGCTTGAACCCGCCGGCGAGATGCCCACCAGGCTGCCCCATTTGAAGAACACGCCCTGGTACTTTCCGTGGGTATGGGTATTCTCATCGTCGAAGGTGAGCCTGGTTCCATCCCAATAGATGTTGCTGCCGGCAAAGACGGGTGCAGGACTGGAGGCGGTGAAGTTGCGCACGAAGGTGTAGGTCTTGCCTCCTTCAAACTCGTATCCGCCCCCGCCGTCAGTGGGGATGTCGGCTTGATACCGCTTGCCATCGGCTGCATACGCTACCAGGGTGAGGGACGTGTTCGCGAAGTCTGTCACCGGGGGAACCATCAGGTAGGCTTTCAGGGTGTTGCTCTCTGCGGCGCCACTAATATTCAGGACAAACATGCCCGTAGGAGTAGTGCCCGACGGTGTTATGGTGCCTGTGGCATCGCTGTTGAACGTCAAGGTCACATCCCGGAAGAAGGGGGCAGCGTTTCCGGAGGCATATATCGCCACGTTTGTAATGGTGGCAGCCTCGGGCAGGGTCAGGTCGAAGCGCAACAGGGCGGCGGCGTGCTCGAAGGTAAAGGTGTTGGTCCTGCTGACGGTGCCTACCACAGCTTGTGGGGTGTACATCACATCACTGGCTGCCAGGTGCTCGGTATTGCCGTTACCGGTCTGAGTGGCATTACTACTTAGGTTATAAACCTTGGAAATATTCCATGTTTCGAATTCGCCGGACGGATAATAGTAGCTATACTTATCTGCCAATGCGCCTGTACTTGCCGGGATGGTACCGGTAAAGTCCATGCTCTTGGTGCCGGTGCCGGTGCCGGAAAAGGCATAAGCCATAAACTCACCCTCATACTCAGATCCCCCTGTCGGCGTCATGTCTGTATAGTACACTGCGCCGATATACTCTGTGTCATTCTTCCACGTCACTCCCATGCCGTCGTTCGCCGGATTATCGGGGGTGTAACCGTCGGTGTACGTCGTGCGTGTCTCGCTGCCGCCGGAGGATGCCCTGACGGTCAGGGTAACCATCTTCGTGCCCGGATCAGGGGTTTCGCCGCCCGGGGTCTCTTCGCCGCCGCACGCGGCTACTGTCAGTCCCAGCGCCAGCAGGGGCAGCAGCTGTCGGGTCAGTTTCAGCAGGGGGCTGGCGCCGCCGGCGGGCAGGGCGCCGCGGGGCAAGTCATGACCGATGTCATACTTTCTGCCGCCGCGAAAGTCATCTACACTGGCAGCCATCACGCCTTCGTTCTCCACCGGGATGCCGTCGACGGAGGGCTTTCGATAAATGCTCTTCTTCATTTTCATACTTGTTGCTTTAGAGAGTGATTAATGGATGATAGA
>JAISGR010000138.1 GCA_031262995.1 Prevotellaceae bacterium
GATGTGGATGTGGATTGGAACAGTCGCGGACATCAACTGAACATGTATCAGTTCTCCTCCTACTGGGGCGTGAACACCAGCCTGTACAAGAGCTTCCTGAAAGGCAACCTGACGTTCCAACTCTATGCCGCCGACCTTTTTGGCACCATCAAGCAGCAGCAACAACTCTACTTCGGGAAGCTGCGCCTCATCAACCAGACGAATGAAGCCAACTCCCGGCAGGTGAGCCTGACCATCCGCTATAAGTTCAACTCGGCAAACAACAAGTATAAAGGCAGCGGCGCGGGTAGTGCACAGAAGAACCGGTTATGAGATTCCCCTTCTACAAACAGCTTGATGCCATTGTATATCCGTTACTTTCCCGAGACTCGGGAAAGCCTTTCCAACGACCCGGGAAAGTAACGGCAGTCATCCTTAGTCCGTCAAGGCAAGGAGTGAATCAAAGTTCATCCATTCGATTGATTCGTTTTTTTTATCTCCATCACTCCAACCAAGTCAAATAAAACATGTACTTTTGCGTGCGTAAATAAAAGCAGAACAAAAGATTATAGTTTACATATAAAAATCAGAGAATCATGACCATTGATCAATTTAATTTTGCCGGTAAAAAGGCATTTGTCCGCGTAGACTTCAATGTACCGCTGGACGAGAAGTTCAACATCACCGACGACACCCGCATCCGGGCTGCCCTCCCCACACTGAAAAAGATTCTTTCCGATGGCGGAAGCGCAATCATCGGCTCGCACCTGGGTCGCCCCAAAGGCGTAACGGACAAGTTTTCGCTGAAGCACATCCTGAACCACGTGTCCCAATTGCTGGGCGTAGAGGTGCAGTTTGCCAACGACTGTATGGGCGAAGAGGCTGCCATCAAAGCTGCCGCCCTGCAACCGGGCGAGGTACTGCTGCTGGAGAACCTGCGGTTCTATGCCGAAGAAGAGGGCAAACCCCGCGGACTGGCAGACGACGCTACCGACGAGGTGAAAGCCGCTGCCAAAAAGGCGGTCAAGGAAAGCCAGAAGGAGTTTACCAAAAAGCTGGCTTCGTATGCCGACTGCTACGTGAACGACGCCTTCGGTACGGCACACCGTGCACATGCCTCCACGGCGCTCATCGCCAAGTATTTCGACAAAGACCACAAGATGTTCGGCTACCTCATGGAGAAAGAGGTGAAAGCCGTAGACAAGGTGATGAACGACATTCGCCGCCCGTTTACCGCCATCATGGGCGGTTCGAAGGTATCGTCGAAGATTGAAATTATCGAGAACCTCCTGAGCAAGGTCGACAACCTGATTATTGCCGGCGGCATGACCTACACCTTCACCAAAGCCATGGGCGGCAGCGTGGGCAACTCCATCTGCGAAATGGACAAGCTGGACTTGGCGCTCGACCTGATAAAGAAAGCCAAGGAGAAAGGCGTCAACCTCGTGCTGGCGACCGATGCCAAGATTGCCGACGCTTTCTCCAACGACGCCCATACCAAGTTCTGCCCCGTAGACCAGATTCCCGACGGATGGGAAGGATTGGACATCGGCCCTGAAACCGAAGCCCTCTTTGCCGAGGTCATCAAGCACTCTAAAACAATCTTGTGGAACGGCCCCACAGGTGTGTTCGAGTTTGAGAACTTCACACACGGCTCGCGTGCCGTAGGCGAAGCCATTGTAGAAGCAACCCGGAACGGCGCCTTCTCGCTGGTAGGCGGCGGCGACTCGGTGGCTTGCGTCAACAAGTTCGGCTTGGCAAACGGCGTGTCGTACGTATCGACCGGCGGCGGCGCACTGCTCGAAGCCATCGAAGGCAAGGTATTGCCGGGCATTGCTGCTATCAGCGAATAATCGCCTCTACTTGTTACAGGCACAAACAACGCGGATAACGCGGATTTTATGAAAGATAAAACCCCGTGTTATCCGCGTATTTCCATCACATCGCCATACTTACCGGATCACTCCACTAACCACTTACAAATGAAACCATTATTGCTCTTGCTCTCCCTGCTTGTATCGACTACACTCGTCGCACAGGAGACCTCCTCCCCCCCACCCCTTGTCAACACGCTCAAAGAGCGCATCACCCTGAGTGGCTATGCCCAGGCAGGCTTCTCAACCGATAATGCCGACGGCGGACATGCTGAGTTCGACATCAAACGCATCATCTTCATGGCTGAAGGCAAGATTACCGACCGCTGGAAATGCTACTTCATGTACGACCTCGGTCCGGGCAACCAGCTGCTCGAACTCTATGTCGAATACCGCTTCCTGCCCTGGCTGTCTGCCCGCGTCGGCGAGTTCAAAACCATGTACACCATCGAGAACCCCATGTCGCCCTGTAATGTGGAGCTGATTAACTGCTATGCGCAAGGCGTGTCGTACCTGGCAGGTGTCAACGGCAGCGACCCGCTGTATGGCGCCACCAGCGGACGCGACCTGGGATTGCTGGTCTACGGCACGCTGCCGGGCGGTTGGGCGGATTACAACCTGGCAATGATGAACGGGCAAGGTGTGAACACCAAAGACCGCAACCGCGCCAAAGACCTGGTGGGCAGCCTGACGATTCATCCGCTGAAGTGGCTCTCGCTGAACGGCTCCTTCATACGCGGCGAAGGGTGTGCCGTGGCAACCTCCGCCTACAATCCCGACATCGCTGTGGGCGAAAACTACCGCCGCAACCGCTGGTCGGCAGGCATCCTTGTCAAGACCCGTCCGGTAACTGTGCGTGCCGAATACCTGGAAGGAACAGACGGAACGGTAAAGAGCCGCGGCGGTTACCTGTCGACCACCGTCCGACTGTTTAAGGAACTGGATGCAGTGGCATCCATCGACTACTTCGACAAGAACCGCCAATGGAGTGATGCCTCCCAGACCAACAGCACCATCGGTTTGCAATACCACTTCTACCCCCGATGCCGGTTGCAGGCACAATACACCCACCGCAATCCCCGGGAAGGAGCAGGAAGCCACCTCTTTCAAACACAGTTGCAGATACGGTTCTAAGCAGACAATGACAACCAACAGTCCATGTACCTACCCCCCAATGGAATTATCCCTCTAAAGGAACCATCCGGAGACCTGTTAAGCCGGTGAAGAACAAGAAAAAAGGAGAAAAGGAATATGCGGCATGAGGGTGTGTCAAAACGGCGCACCTTCTTCGTTATTCTTAACATACCTCAGCAACTCGCGGTAGAACTTGTGATGGTTCATGGTGACAGCATCTCCCAGAATGACCAATTTCATGCGTGCCCGTGTGATGGCAACGTTCATGCGGCGCAGGTCGCTGAGGAAGCCGATCTGTCCGTCGTCGTTGGCGCGGACAAGGCTGATGAATATCACGTCGCGTTCCTGTCCCTGAAAGCCGTCGACGGTATTGATGCTCAGCAGTTGGCGGTACGGACGCAACGTGTCGTTTGTCTTGATGCAGCTGCGCAGGTACTGCACTTGTGCTTTGTAGGGCGATATGACGCCGATGTCTATCCGTTCGTCGAGGATGCGCTGTCCGCCGATGCGCCGGATATAGTCGGTCAGCGTGTCGATGAGCAGGCGGGCTTCGTCGCGGTTGATGCGCCCGAACGATTCGCCGACGAAGGTCTCTTTGAACTGCATTTCCGAAGTATCTATCCAGGTGATGGGCGTGTCCCAGTCGAGGATGCCCCGCTGCCGCACGTCGAGAGCCGCTTCGAGTTGTCCGCCGTAGAACCAGTCGGAGGAGAAGCGCATGATGGCTTCGTTCATGCGATACTGCGTGGTGAGCAGCGAAACGGCTTCGGGTTTGGTGCGTACAAGCTGCTCCATCAGCGTATCGCCCAGCCCCTGCCGCATGGCGTCGTAGCACTTCACCGTGGGAGGCAACTGACAGTGGTCGCCGGCGAGCACCACGCGGTTGGCTTTGCGTATGGCGATCCAGCAAGCGGCTTCGAGCGCTTGCGCAGCTTCGTCGATGAAGAGCGTGCCGAAGCGGTGTCCGTTGAGTAACCGGTGGTTGCTGCTCACAAGCGTGGAGGCGATGACATGCGCCGAGTTGAACAGGTCGGCGTTGATGAGCAGCTCCAGCCGGACGGCACGGTCGCGCAGCCGGCTCAGGTGATTGCGTACGCTCTCCCGCTCCTGATAGGTGGTGCGTCGAAGGTGTTGCGTTTCGCGGATGGCTTTGCGAATGCTCCACAGCTCGGCATACGAGGGATGGCTTTCGAAGCGACGTTCGTAGGTAAAGGAGAGCATCTTGTCGTTCACACGCGAAGGATTGCCGATGCGCAGCACGCTGACACCCCGGTCGACAAGCTTCTCACTGATCCAGTCGACGGCAGCGTTGCTCTGCGCACACACCAGCACTTGAGGTTCGCGGTGCAGGGTTTCGTAAATCGCTTCAACCAGCGTGGTGGTCTTGCCGGTGCCCGGAGGTCCGTGCACGACGCTCACATCGCGTGCACAAAGCACCCGGTTGACGGCAGCTTCCTGCCTTGTGTTGAGCCAGGGCAAACGGACGGGATAGAGTTCGCGCACGCCGGACTTCACGGCGCCGAGCAGCAGGTCGCGCAACGCCGCCAGCCGGTTGCCGCAGGCGCCGATGACATCGTTCAGGGCTTCGAACATGGCTTGGTAGGAGGTCTCGTCAAAGTAGAGCTGCACGCCGATGCGGTCACAAGCCTGTAGCTCCTGTATCACATTCATATCCGGCATGATGAGCACCATGCGCGTATCGGTGGCATAGCTCACGGTGGCAATCGGGTTGAAGTAAGTCACTTTTCCGTCGGTCGACTGTCGGAAGAAACATACGGGACGCCCGAACTCGAAGTTGTGTTCGATGTCCGTATCTTCGCTCCGGCAGATCTCGAGTGCCGGCTGGTTCAGAGAGTTGTAATAGTGTCGCCCCGCAAATGCCGGATACCAGCATACGCCCCGTTTCACCTTGCGGGCAACGCCCATGGTCTCCGTCTGTCGCTGAAACTCCTCTTTTTCGAAGGCATACTCCATGCGCAACAGCCTTTCGTGTTGCTGCAAGTGTGCCACAGGGGCATGGATAGCGGGTTGTTTCATTGTTCCATTCTTTTACTTGGTCAGGGCAACAAAGGTAGCCATTATTCGCGAAAATAGAGAAGAGGATGTGCCGTTAGACACACCCTCTTCATCCTCTTTTAATCAACTGAATGTCTGTGTTTCACTGCTTGTGACCCCGGTGGGACTCAAACCCACGACCTTCAGAACCGGAATCTGACGCTCTATTCACTAAGCTACGGAGCCTTGTTCAAGACGGCGCAAAAGTAGATAAAATATATTCAGCTACCTAATGGACACAGCACTTTTTGCTAAAATAGGAAGCGGCAGCCGGCTTGGCAGCAGCGTGCGGCTCCCGAACAAGCGATGCTTTCCGTGCGATTCCGCACCTCGTCCGTGCAGTATCGCACACTCCTGCACGTCGATTGCCGGATGCACATCGTTCAATCACAGTCGTTTATCTGTTTGGCACACTATTTGATAACTCTTTACAAACGAAACACTGCTAACGATTATGATGCTACACCATTACTTCACGCTTGCTTTCCGTAATCTGTGGAAATACAAGACACAGAGCCTTATCTCCATCGTCGGACTGGCGGTCGGCTTTGCCTGCTTTGCGCTTGCCAACCTGTGGATTCACTACGAGATGACCTACGACAAAGAGATGAAAGAGATAGACCGTACCTACATGCTCTACGACAAAGAGTTTGTGACGGTGCGCAATCCCTATACCACAAAATTCAGTTGGATAGCAGCCCCCACCCTGCTGCACGAATATCCCGAAGTGGAAGCCTCGTGCGGCTACACCATCCAAACCGCACCCCTCCGCAACAGTTCCGGAACGACGCTGGAGGTGAACAGGCTGTTAGCCGATTCGGCTCTCCTGACCATCTATCCGGCTGCCGGCAGTCTGCTGCAAGGCAGCATGGACTTCCTGTACAAGGACGGACACCTGGCGCTGACCGAGGAGACGGCGGTAAAGGTGCTGGGCAGCAGCAACGTGCTGGGCGACAGCGTCTACATCGGCGACAATGCGTATGTGGTCAGCGCCATCCTGCGCAACGCCGACCCGCACAGCAATCTCTACTTCGGTTGCTGGATCAGACTGGTGAAGGAAGAGTATATGGACGACTGGATGGTGAGGTCACTCACCGCGACGCTGGTTCGGCTGCACGCCGGCACCGACGTGGCTGCCTTTGTAAAGAAGATGCGCACCTACACCACCAACACTGAGTGGCATCCGTTTGCCAACGCCAACCTGATACCGTTGTCGCAATACCACAGCTCGGAGGTCAATGCCTCCCTGCCCGTGCGCCTGCACTACCTCTATCTCTTCTCGGTGACGGGTGTGCTGGTGATTCTCTGCGCCCTGTTCAACTACCTGTCGCTGTTCTCCATGCGGATGCACACCCGTTTGCGGGAGATTGAGCTGCGTCGGACATGCGGTGCGTCGACAGGCAGCCTGTTGCTGCTCTTCAGCGCCGAGTACCTGCCGGTGATGCTGTTGTCGGGCGTGCTGGGCATATCGCTGGTAGAGCTTTCGATGCCCGAGTTCCGGCGGCTGTCGCAAATCACGGGCGCGTTCTACGGCGAGGCATTGCTCTATTTCGTCCTCCTGCTGCTCCTGTCGTTGGTCTGCCTGCTTCCGTTCGTGCTGCGCAAACACCGGCGCACGTTCAAAAGAGGGGTACGGTTCATCGGCAACAAGGCGAACATCTGGCTGCAACTCTTCATCTGCCTGCTCTTTATCTGCTGCATCAGCGTGTTGCAGCGGCAACTGCATCACCTCACAGCGGGCGACCTGGGCTGGGAACGACACAACACCGCCATACTCAACGTGCCCTGGTCGCCCGAAGCGGCTACCCGATTCGCAAGCTCTTCGCCCGACCTCTCTCTGGGATACGAAGCCATCAGCCGAGCCATCGACGAGATGCCGTTTGTGACGGAGGTGCTGAAGGGACGTTCGCCCCTCTTTCCGCCCGACGGCACGATGAAAATGACAATCAATGAGTGGGAAGGAAAGCCGGCAGAAGCAGCCGACGTGAAGTTCAACGTGCTGGAAGGCATCGACTTCATTCAGTTCTATCGCCTCCGGCTGAAGGAGGGCGAGATGCTCAAAGAGGGTGAAACGAAGCGCATACTGATCAACGAAGCCGGTGCACGCGCGCTGGGCATGGAACATCCCGTCGGGAAGAAGGTGGCAGACTACTACACCATCGCCGGAGTGATCAAAGACTACTACGCCATCGCCCCCACCCTGCCCGTAGAGCCTGCCCTCTTCTGGAGCGAAATGGCAATGGGACACGTCTTATCCAACTCCTTCATCCTGAAATACCGCGAAGGCACCTGGGACCTGCTCAAGCAACAGGTAGACTCGCTCTATGCCCGCACAGCGTTGATGGCTCCAATCGCCCATCCGCTCAAGAATGTCGAAGAGGAGTACAACAAGATGCTCCAGTCGGAATCCCTGCTGCTGCGCCTGCTCGGCTTGGCATCGCTGACGTGCGTGCTGATAGCCATGTTCGGCGTCTTCTCGTTAGTCAGCCTCAGCTG
>JAISGR010000034.1 GCA_031262995.1 Prevotellaceae bacterium
TGCTGGGGCGCCGACAGCTCCTTGGAGAAGCGCGGCTGTGCGATGTCGGGGCGGGCGAAGAAGGGGTTGGGGTTCTCGCCGTGCGCCTGCGTCAGTCCTTCGCCGGTGAGCGGCACGTAGGAGCGGATGCGCAGGTTGCCGCCGAGGTGCGATACGATCTCGGCTTGCGACAGCTCCACGCCGTCCCACTGCATGCTTACCTCGAATCCGCCGCGGGCACGCAGTCCGCTCACGCTGCCCGTGCGCCAGACATCGGGCAAGGCAGGTAGCAGGTGCACCGCGCCGTCGTGGCTCTGCATCAGCATCTCTGCCACGCCGGCGGTGTAGCCGAAGTTGCCGTCAATCTGGAAGGGCGGGTGTGCATCGAACAGGTTGGGGTAGGTGTGTCCGCGGAAGCTGCGCCCTTCGACCAGCACCAGCATGTTCCGGATGAGGTTATAGGCGTGGTTGCCGTCGAGCAGGCGTGCCCACAGGTTGATCTTCCAGCCGATTGACCAGCCCGTAGCCTGGTCGCCGCGATAGATCAGCGAGTTCTTGGCTGCCTGAAACAGGCGCGGATGGGTGTAGGGCGAGATCTGGTTGCTCGGATACAAGCCGTAGAGGTGCGACACGTGGCGGTGCTGGTCGGCGGGGTCGTCGGCATCTTCCAGCCACTCTTGCAGCTGGTTGTACTTGCCTACCTGCATCGGGGGGAGGCGGCGTATCATCTGCTCCACTTTCTCGATGTAGGCGGCATCTTCGCCCAGGATGCGGGCTGCGTCGCGCGTCTGGCTCAGGATGTCGAACGCAATCTGGTTGTCCATGGTGCTGCCTGCCACGGTGGACGATTTGCCGGGGCCGTGTTCGGGCGAGGTGGAGGGCGCTGCCACCATCCAGTGGTAGGTGGGGTGCTCGACGAGGAAGCTCAGGAAGAAGTCGGCAGCCCCTTTCATCACGGGGTAGTACGTCCGCAGGAACTCGCGGTCGCCGCTGTAGAGGTAGTGCTCCCAGAGGTGGGTGCAGAGCCAGGCGCCGCCGTTAGGCCATATCCCCCAGTAGGCGCCGTCGACCACGCCGCTGCTGCGCCAGATGTCGGTGTTGTGGTGTGCCACCCAGCCGTCGGCGCCATACATCACACGTGCCGTCTCGGCGCCGCTGTCCGACAGCTCCCTGATCAGGCGGAAGAGCGGTTCGGCATCTTCGCTCAGGTTGGTGACTTCGGCAGGCCAGTAGTTCATCTCGGCGTTGATGTTGATGGTGTACTTACCGTCCCACGGTGCCAGCAGCTGGTCGTTCCAGATGCCTTGCAGGTTGGCTGCCTGTCCGCCGGGCTGCGAGGAGGAGATGAGCAGGTAGCGCCCGTACTGGAAGAGCAGGACGGGCAGCGAGATGTCGTTTCCGTCGTTGAAGCGCTTCACGCGGAGATCGGTCTGCTCCTTGGCGGCGTCGCTGGTGCCGAGGTCGAGCTTCACGCGGTCGAACTGCTTGCGGTAATAGGCGGTGTGTTCGGCTTTGGCAGTGTCGTAGGACTTCTTGACGGCAGCCTTCAGGTAGGCGTCGGCTCTCTTGTGCGTATTGCCGCTCACATCCTTGTAGTTGACGAAGTTGGTGGCAGCCGAGATGTAAAGCGTGGCAGTGGTAGCGCCCGATACGCTGATGCGCCGGTCATCCACCGTCACCTTGCCGTCGGGTGCCAGCACCTGTGTCTGCGTCTCCATGCGGATGGCGGCAGGTACGCCTTCGTGTGCCTGTCCCATGCCGGTCAGTATGAGTTTATTTGCCTGCTTCTTGACGCTGTGCTCCAGCGGCGACTTGTAGTCAGCGGTGAACGAGAGCGCGCCCGCCCGGTCGGCAGTCAGCCTGACAATGACCACGTTGTCGGTGAACGAGGCAAATACCTCGCGTGTGTAGCTCACCTCGCCCACCTTGTAGCGGGTGGTGGCGACAGCTTGCCCGATGTTCAGGTCGCGGTAGTAATCGGTGTACGCATCGTGTCCGTCGAAGTGAAGCATCAGGCTCCCGATGCTCTGATACGGCATGCCGTTCTGTCCGGTGAGGAAGTTGTCGTCGACAAGTTGCTGCGCCTCCTCGTTCTTGCCCTCGAAGATGAGCTGCCGCACGCGCGGCAATGCGCTCAGTGCCTTGGACTGGGCGTTGTTGTGCGGGCTGCCTCCCCAGAGCGTCTCTTCGTTGAGCTGAAGCTCTTCGTTGGCAGGATTGCCGTAGACCATCACGCCCAATCGGGAGTTGCCGAGGGGCAAAGCCTCTACCCACTTTTCGGCGGGACGGGCGTACCAAAGTTTAAGCTCGCCTTCGGCTCTCAGCAGGGTCGAAGCAAGCAGTGTTGCTATGCATGTAAGGGTTCGAATTCCTCTCATTGTTGATAGATTGAAGATGAATAATTCCTGTTACTTCTCGAAGCTCCAATAATCGAGGTTATACAGGTCTTGCACCGCCTCGCCCATGAAGCAGAGGTAGAGGTCGTGCACGCCCGTGGCACCGCTGATGTTGCACGACGAGAGTTGGTAGGCGTCGGCACTGCCGGTAGGCGTTACCTTGACGGTGCCTACGACCGGCCCCGTTTGGCTGTCGAGCCGCAGCAGGATGAGACCACCCTGCTTGGTCGTGGCAGCGCTGACGCTGAACTGCTTAGCGCCCTTCTTGCCGAAGTCCACGCCGCGCACGAGGAGCGTTTCGCCGTTATCCACGTGGGTGACGTAGATACCGCCGTTGGGAAAGACGCCCGTCTTCAGCCCGTAGCCCCATGCCATGGTTTCGGCTTCGACGCGCCGGTAGGGGTTGAAGGGTTCTATCTGCTTGAGTGTCGTCTCCTTAAAGTAAGGCAACTCTTGGATGGTGCCGTCGGCATTGTAGTGCATCTCGGCTGCCGACACCGAGCGGCGTTCGTGGTGCTTGTAAGTATCGATGTGCATCAGGTCGTAGTTCAAACCGAAGACGTATGACTTGCCTTTGTAGTCGATGATGCCGGGATGGTTGCCGCGCGTCTTGGCGGTGGGGCGCATGATGTAGCCGCGGGTTGTCCACGGGCCGGTAGGACTGTCGCTCATGGCGTAGCCGATGCCTTCGGGGCAGCAGGTAGAGGCGAAAGCCATGTAGTAGTGACCGTTGCGTTTGTATGTCCACGGTCCCTCCTGATAGTGTTCGGGGTTCTTTGCCAGCTTTACAACCTCACCCGAGTAGGAGATCATGTCGTCGTTCAGCTTGACGTAGTAGACGTTGGGGTTTCCCCAATACATGTACGCCTGACCGTCGTCGTCGACAAACACTGTCGGGTCAATGTCCTCCCAGTGTTCGCGTTGCCACACGAGCGGTTTGCCCAGCGGGTCTTTGAACGGTCCGTAGGGCGAATCTGCCACCAGCACGCCGATGCCGTTGCCGTGGATGGGGCAATACATGTAGAACTTGCCGTTGCGTTCGAACACCTGCTCTGCCCATGCGCCGTTGTCGCGTTCCACCCAGTCGAAGCTTTTGAACGAAGCCACTGCACCGTGGTCTGTCCAGTTCACCATGTCGGTCGAGGTGTAGAGCAGCCAGTCGAGCATCTTGAAGTTCTGGGCATCGTCCTCGTCGTGGGTGGTATATAGGAATATTGTGTCATTGTACACCATGGGCGCCGGGTCGGCAGTGTATTTGGTCTGGATGAGCGGGTCTTGCGCCATCGCGCCGGTGGCTGTCAGGGCAAGCAGCCCCGACAGCACGAAAGAGATTCTCTGATTCTTGTTCATTGTGAGTGTCGATTAATTGATTGTTACCTGTATCTTCTTCAAGTCCTTGTTGTCGGAGCAGGTGCCGTAGAGCACTTCGTAGTTGCCTGCCATCACGTGCATGGTGTTGGTATCGGGGTCGAAGCACTCGAAGGTCGACGGCGGCAGGTTGAGCGTGGCGTTCACCGTCTTGCCGGCAGGCACCTCCACGCGTTGGAAGGCGCGGAGCGATTTCTGCGGGCCGTCGGTATCGCCTATGCGGCGCACGTACACCTGCACCACTTCCGTACCCTTGCGTTTGCCAGTGTTGGTCACGGGCACGGTGAGGGTGGTCGGGCGGTCGGCGCGTATCTGTGTGTCGGCAATGTTGCCCTGTCCCACCTCGAATGAGGTGTAGCTCAGTCCGTAGCCGAAAGGGAAGAGCGGCGCATCCGTCATGTAACGGTAGGTGCGTCCCTTCATGGAGTAATCCTCGAAGTCGGGCAGCTGTTCGGAGCTTTTGTAGAAGGTCACCGGCAGCTTGCCTGCGGGGTTGTAGTCGCCGAACAGCACCTCGGCAACCGCCTGTCCGCCTTCCTGACCGCTGTACCACGCTTGCAGAATGGCTTCGCAGTTCTCCGATTCGGGTTGCAGGGCAATGGCAGACCCCGAGCAGTTCACAAAGACAATCTTCTTGCCGGCATCCTTGAGCACTTGCAGGCAGCGGCGCTGCGAGGCAGGCAGTTCGATGTTGGTGCGGTCGCCGCCCTTGAAGCCGGGCAGGGAGATGGGCATCTCTTCGCCTTCGAGCTGTGAGGAGATGCCGCCCACGAAGACAACCGTTTCGTAGCCTTTCAGTTGGGCAACGAGCGGTGCGTAATCCACCGGCGTCTCTTTGCCGAAGTCGAAGCTGAAGTTAGCGTGTGCATAGTCCATGAACTCGGAGAAGCTTACCTCTATCTTGTACGATTTGCCTTTCTCCACGCTGATGGGCACGCGCACCGGTACCGGACGCCACGAGGAAGCGCGTTGCAACTCTTTGCCGTTGACGCTGAAGGTGCAGGAGCCTATGACCGTCAGTTTAGCCACTACCTCGCCGGTTTGGGGGGCGGTGTAGACCGTTTCGAACTTGGCGTTGAAGCCGCGGGGACGTGGTGCGCCCGGTTCTCTCTGTTGGCGTACGGCGCTGCGGGAAACAGCGGTGTTGTACTGCTCGACTGCAATGGGAGTGCCGGTCTGTTCGCGTCCTTCCCAGTAGGTGGCTTTGATGCCCGGCTTGCCGTCGATGCTGCATTCGCCGATGAGGCTGTTGATGACGTTGTCTTCCACGATGTCGCATCCCTTGATGTAGCGCACGTTCCGCTTGCCCACCTTGGCTTGGATGCCTTCGAGGATGGTGGTGGTAGCGGCAGGCGTGCCGTTGTAGTTGCCCCACATCATGTTCTCATCGTCGGCATTGGGGCCGATGACGGCAATCTTTCCTTTCTTGAGCGGGAGGATATTGTCATTGTTCTGGAGCAGCGTCATGGCTTGGCGTGCCATGTCGAGTGCCATCTGCTTGTGTCCTTGGCTGTTGACCACCGACATGGGTATCTGTGCCCAGGGCACAAGGGCGTTGTCGTCGAAGTTGCCCAGGTCGAAGCGCTCTTTGAGCAGGCGGATGACGTGGGTATTGACCTCCTCCTCGGAGATCAATCCGCGGCGGACGGCATCGGGCAGCGACTCGTAGGTATAGTCGCGGTTGGAGCACTCCACGTCGGTACCGGCGAGCACTCCCACTGCCGAGGCGTGGATGGCATCCGACGAACTCTTGTGTGTCTTCCAGAAGTCACTCACGGCGTCGCAGTCCGACACCACCATGTGCTGGTAGCCCCAGTCGTCGCGCAGAATCACCTGCAACAGGCGGTTGTTGCCGCAGCAGGGGTCGTCGTCCAGGCGCTGGTAGGCACACATCACCTGCCGCACGTCAGCCTCCTGCACCAATGCCTTGAAGGCGGGCAGGTAGGTCTCGAACAGGTCGCGCGGGCTGACGTCGGTCAGGTTGAGCGTGTGGCGGTTCCACTCCGGACCGGAGTGCACGGCATAGTGCTTGGCACAAGCCAGCAGTTTGCGGTACTTGGCATCGCGCGGTCCCTGTAAGCCGGTCACCACGGCTACGCCCATCCGCGAGGTGAGGTACGGGTCTTCGCCGTAGGTCTCCTGTCCGCGTCCCCAGCGCGGGTCGCGGAAGATGTTGACGTTGGGCGTCCATACCGAAAGGCTGCGGAACTTGGTGTTGTCGATGCCTTGTCGTTCGCGGTCGTGATAGATGGCGCGCATCTCGTCGCTCACGGCGTCGAAGATGTGCAGCACCAGTGTGTCATTGAAGGCTGCCGCCATGCCGATGGGTTCGGGGAAGACCGTGACCGGTCCCTGGTTGGCAGCTCCGTGGAGCGCTTCGCTCCACCAGTTGAAGGTCTTGATGCCCAACCGCGGAATGGCTTCCGAACGGTCGAACATCAACTTGGCTTTCTCTTCGAGTGTGAGGCGCGACACCAAGTCCTTGGCGCGCTCTTCCGAGCTCAAGCCGGGATTCTGATAAGGCAGTGTCTGTCCCGATACGGACAGGGCAATCCATACACTGCATAGTAAACTTGTTCTCTTCATTGTTGGTATGAGTTGATGATTATATCCTTTTCGTTCAGAGGGTCAGCTGTATGCCGGCGAAGTATTCGCGGCGGCTCACATAAGTGTCCGTGCCGCTGTCGATGCCGCGAGTCAGGGTAGAGCCGTCTCCGGGCACCTGCGGGTCGAACATGCTGTATCCGGTGATGGTGAACGGATTCTTCACGCCGAGATAGAATCGCAAGCGTTCTACCCTTATCTGCTTCCTCAATTTTTCCGAGAGGGTATAGCCCAGCGTGATATAGTTGCAGCGAAGATAGGAGGCATCTTCCACAAAGTAATCTGAGATACGGTTTGCGCTTGTCGACGTGATGCGCGGAATGTCGGTATGGGTATGCTTGGGCAGGTGAATCGTTTCGTCGCTCTGGGTGGTAAAGCTGATGTCGTCGGCACGATAGGCATTCTTGATGCTGTTCGGTTGGTTGCGCCGACTTTCGCCATGCGCGATTACATTCGTCATGCAGTACTTAAACTCGTTCCAGGCATCCATGCCGAAGTCGCCCTGTAGCAGTGTGGAGAGGTCGAAGTGCTTATAACTCAGCGCGATGTTCAAGCCTGCGGAGAGCGTAGGCATCGAGGAGCCGAGAACAGTATAGTCTTCCATATCAAGTATTCCGTCGTCATTCAGGTCGACATACTTCAAGTCGCCGGCTTTGGGTTGTATCTGTTGGTCGTGTATTATGTAGCTTTTGGCTTCGGCATCCGACCGGAACAGTCCGGCGGTTTTCAATCCCCAGAAGTGGGCAACCGGTTTGCCGGAGATGGTTCTGCTGACACCCGCATGATAATAATTGTTGCTGCCCGACGTAAGGTAACCGTTTCCCAGCCCCAAGTTATCCACCTTGTTGCGATAAACGGAGAAGTTGGGAGAGATGGTATAGGCAAAGTCGCCTTTCCGGTCACTCCATGCGGCAGAGAACTCCACGCCCTGATTTGTCATGCGGCTACCGTCAATGTTCATTACGCTCATCCCATCTTCATATACTTCAAACAGCATATCGGTCGTTCTGCGGTGATAGTAGTCGAGCTGCACCCGCAGCCGATTGTCGAAAGTGCTCAGGTCAAAGCCGACACCGATTTCGCGCGTGGTCTCATCGGTCGTACCGGAAATAGTTTGTTCGATGAATCTCTCCGGACTGCTACCCGTCCAACCTAACGATCCATGCAACATCAGCCGGTTTAGCCACGACGAGGTGTACCGGCTCATCCATTTCTCTTTGCTGATGTCCCAGCCGGCAGCAAAAGAGGGGAAGTTGCTGCTAAACTGATTCTTTTTCAGACTCTTCCGGACGATCTTATCTGTCCGGAAGTTGGCAGCCAACAGATATTTGTCGGCATAGCTGTACTGTAGGTTTGCTAAAACGGAGAAATAGTGTGTCTTTCTCCGGAATGTATTTTCATGCGAAGATTCGGGAAACTCTTCCGGATCGCCAAAATCGGTCATATCCCTACTATATCCGCTGGAATAGACACTTTTGGTGTGGTATCGTTCCGAAACGACGCTTGCCATGACTGCAAGGTTGTGCTGTCCGAACTGCTTGTGGTAGTTGAGTGATGTCTCCAGCTGGTTGCGTTCGTTGCGAAGCGTGTTCGTCGACTGGTAATTGGACATGAGCTGGCTTAGTTCGAGCTTGTAGCGCGGAACAAAACGCTTGTCGTTATTCTTGTAGAGCGAATATTGATAACCCACTCCGAACTTCAGCCCGTCGATGAGGCGGACTTGTGCATACACATTGCCCTGCACCGCCCATGCCCGCTGCCGATTGCGGTCTTCGTGGATGTAGAATGCCTGATTGGGGATGTTGACGCGATCGTCTATGTTGTCAAAACCCTCCAAAGGAAAGGAGTTGTAGTATCCGCCGTTGATCTCTTCTGCCAGCGGGTCGTACACCGGCACATTGGGGGCTGATGATAGTAGTGAGAGCAACGAACCATTACCTGTGCCTTTGTCGCGGTTGTGGGCTACGCGAAACGATCCGCCGTACTCAAAGCGTCCGGAGCTGCCGCCGATGCTGCCGAAAACATTCTCTTCGCCCGAGTTGCGGGCAACGCCCTGTTGGCTGTCGGCAGTGTAGGTGGCTCCGAAACGGTAATTGAGCGGACGCGAACCGCCGCTTACCGAGATGTTGTACTGCTGGTAGAAGTTGTCGAAGAAGTATTCGTCTTGCCAGTCGGTATGGATGGGTTGTTGGGAGGGGCTGATGTTGTTTTCGGGCACATACTGGCTCCAATTACTACCGGAATTTCCACCGGCTGAAGTGTAAAACAGTTCATTGACATACACCGCATAATCGTGCGCATTGAGCATCTCCACCCGTTTATGCGGCGTACCGATACCGGCAAACATGTTGAAACTGATGCGCGGCTTGCCTTCCCGTCCGCGTTTGGTAGTGACAACAATCACGCCGTTGGCACCTCTCACGCCGTAAAGGGCGGTCGAAGCCGCATCTTTGAGCACCTGTACGCTGGCTATCTCGTCGTTGTTGGGCACATCGTCGGGCGAGCCGACGATGCCGTCGATCACCCACAGCGGATCGGTATCGAAGAGGGAGGAGGTACCGCGAAAGCGTATCTTTCCGCCGGAGACATTGACACCGGCAATGTTGCCTTGCAGGGCTTCCATAATGCCGCCGGGCGCTCTCTGTACTTCTTCGGCGGTGAGGGTGGCGACGGCAAAGAGGGAATCGGCAGCCTGCCCGCTCCGGGGCATTGCCGAAATCTGGGCGGTTGCCCGAACGGTAGCCGATAGTAAAACGGCGATGGCAAGCAGCGTCCGCATGGGCGGGCATTGCATCTTCCACAAAGGTGAGTGGATGCGAAAGGTGTTGTTTCTTGTCATACGGGGTAATGTTTTTCTGGTGATTGCCGCGAAGATAACCACTTATCTTGAATAAGAACTTATACTTTCAGCTTTACTGCTTGTAGTTTTAGATATTTTCCGTATGATACTTGCCTGATAATCATCGTTGGAGGCGGCAGGAGCAATTAGAAACAGGGCGCGTCGGATGCCTGTATGAATCGATACAAAAGTCTTGAGATACCCGTCTCAAAAGTTTTGAAATACTCGTTTCAAAGGTTTTGAAATACCCGTAGCGAAATAAAAGAAGCCCCGGCGTTGTCCGAAGACATTGCCGGGGCTTTCCCATCATTTCCATTAAATAATCCTCTATGTGTTTCAGATGATGCCTAATTGCCGGAAGCACTTCGTCAGCTTTTCGACGGCGAAGTCTACCTGCTCTTTGGTATGGGTAGCCATGAGCGCCACGCGCACCAATGTGTCTTGCGGTGCACAGGCTGGCGGGATAACGGGGTTGATGAAGATTCCTTCTTCGAATGCGAGTGTGGTGACAGTGAATGTCTTCTCCGTGTCGCGCACATAAAGCGGTATGATGGGCGAAGCGGTTTCGCCGATTTCGAAGCCTGCATCGCGGAAGCTCTTCAGCGCATAGTTGGTGATGTCCCACAGGCGCTGTTGGCGCTCGGGTTCGGTCATGATGATGTGCAGCGCTTCGCGGGCTGCCGCCGTGGCTGCCGGTGTGCTGCTGGCTTGGAAGATGTACGAGCGGGCGGTGTGGCGCAGGTAGTTGATGATGGAGAAATCGGCTGCCACGAAGCCGCCGATGGAAGCGAGCGACTTGCTGAAGGTGCCCATGATGAGGTCGACGTCGTCGCTCACACCGAAGTAGTCGCACACGCCGCGTCCCTGTTTGCCGAACACGCCGATGCCGTGTGCCTCGTCTACCATCAGGCTGGCGTTGTATTTCTTCTTCAGCTTGACAATCTCGGGCAGGTTTGCCAGGTCGCCCTCCATGGAAAATACGCTGTCCACAACAATGAGTTTGATGGCTTCGGGGGCGCATTTCTGAAGCTCGTGCTCCAACTCTTCCATATCGTTGTGCTTATACTTCAGCTGAGTGGCAAAAGAAAGGCGACGACCGTCCACGATAGAGGCGTGCACGCGATCGTCGCAAATAATATAGTCATTGCGTCCTGTGAGTTGGGGGATGACGCCTTCGTTGACGGTGAATCCGGTAGAGAAACAAAGTGCATCTTCTTTGCCGACAAATGCCGCCAGCTCTTTTTCCAACTCTACGTGAATGTCGAGGGTACCGTTCAGCAACCGCGAACCGGCACAACCGGTACCGTATTTATCGGTAGCTGCCTTGGCTGCATCAATAATTCGTTGGTCGTAAGTCAATCCCGTGTATGCGTTCGAACCGAACATTAATACTTTCTTGCCATTCATGAACACTTCCGTGTCCTGGTGGCTGTCAATTGTGCGAAAGTAGGGATAAACTCCTTTAGCCATGAATTGTTGTGGCTGGTCATACTTCGACAATTTGTCTTGCAATAAACCCATGAAATGATTCTTTATTATGGTATAAAATATTAACTACTCAATAGTTAACCTGTTTCAAACGGGGGCAAAGATAGGAAAAATATCATGCTAACACTTTTTCTTTTGTCTAAAAAATACGCTTTCTTGCTTATTTCGTACAGGCGCCTCACTCAATTCAAACTATTTGTTCTAACTTTGCGCGTCAAAAACTGCCATAGAAGCCATTTCAGAATGGGACAGCCTGATAAAATAATAACATTTATTGTCAATCCGAAGGCGGGCACGCAGCACAAGGATTCTATCCTGCATGCCATTGAAGAACGGCTTGACAACACCCGCTATACCCCGGAAGTGGAGTGTACCGAATATGCCGGACATGCCGTGGATATTGCCGCCCGTAAGGCGCAGGAAGGGGTGTTTGCCGTGATTGCCGTAGGCGGCGACGGTACCATCAACGAGATTGCCCGTTCGCTGGTACACACGCCGACTGCTTTGGGGATTGTGCCGTGCGGCTCGGGTAACGGGTTGGCACGACACCTGCAGATCCCGCTCGACGTCAAGAAAGCCGTTGACATTATCGACGGGGGATACATTGAAACCATTGATTACGGCAAGATTAACGAGGTGCCTTTCTTCTGTACCTGCGGCGTAGGATTCGATGCCTTTGTCAGCCTGAAGTTTGCGGAAGCAGGGCGGCGGGGAGCGCTCACCTACTTGGAGAAGACCCTGCTGGAGAGCCTGAACTATCAGCCGGAGACCTACGAGCTGGAGACCGAAGACGGGGTGTTGAAGCACAAAGCCTTCCTGATAGCGTGCGGCAACGCTTCGCAATACGGCAACAATGCCTACATCGCCCCGCAAGCCGAGCTGACCGACGGACTGCTCGATGTCACCATTCTGGAGCCGTTTACGGTGCTCGATGTGCCGTCGCTCTCCTTTCAGCTGTTCAACAAAACCATCGACCAGAACAGCCGCATCAAAACCTTCCGTTGCCGGAAACTCCATATACACCGCAGCAAAGAGGGGGTGGCACACTTCGACGGCGACCCGATCATGATGGGTGAGGATATTCATGTGGATGTGATTCGGGGAGGGCTGCGCGTGATTGTACCGCCCGATGCGCCCAAAAGCTCACCCAATGTGTTGCAGCGGGCACAGGATTACATCAACGGGTTGAAGCAGCTCAACGAAGCCTTCATGGAAGACATCACCAACAGAAATAAGGAGATCTTGCAGAAAGGAAAGCGGCAGATCAAACGGTTGACCAATAAATAATCGGGCATCTCTCCGAACGAGGGAGACGAAGCTTTCCCCTTGACAGCTCAGAAACCAACAACATTATTATATAAATAGGAAAAGAAAATGTTTAGAACACACACCTGCGGAGAGCTGCGTCTCTCCGACATGAATAAGCAAGTGACACTGGCAGGCTGGGTACAACGCAGCCGCAAGATGGGTGGAATGACCTTCGTGGACTTGCGCGACCGCTACGGCATTACTCAATTGGTATTCAACGAAGCCGTGAACGCTGAACTGTGCGACCGTGCCAACAGGCTGGGACGCGAGTTTGTCATACAGATAGAAGGGACGGTCAATGAGCGTTTCAGCAAAAACGCGAATATGCCCACGGGTGATATTGAGATCATCGCATCGGAACTGAACGTGCTGAACACCGCCCTGACTCCTCCCTTCACCATCGAGGACAACACCGACGGCGGCGACGATATCCGCATGAAGTATCGCTACCTCGACCTGCGTCGCCCCTCGGTGCGCAAGAACTTAGAGCTGCGCCACAAGATGACCATCGCCGTGCGCCGCTACTTGGACGAACAGGGCTTCATCGAGGTGGAGACCCCCGTGCTGGTAGGCTCTACGCCCGAAGGCGCCCGCGACTTCGTGGTGCCTTCGCGCATGAATCTCGGACAGTTCTATGCCCTGCCGCAAAGCCCGCAGACGCTGAAGCAGCTGCTCATGGTGTCGGGGTTCGACCGTTACTTTCAGATTGCCAAGTGCTTCCGCGACGAAGACCTGCGCGCCGACCGGCAGCCGGAGTTTACGCAGATTGACTGCGAGATGTCGTTTGTGGAGCAGGATGACATTATCAACCTCTTCGAGGGGATGACGAAGTTTCTCTTCCGCGAGATTCGGGGCATCGAGCTGACCGAACCGTTCCAACGCATGTCGTGGGCGGATGCCATGAAGTACTACGGCAGCGACAAGCCCGATATGCGCTTCGGCATGACGTTCGTCGAGCTGATGGAGGTGCTGAAGGGACACGGCTTCCCGGTGTTCGACGATGCGGCATACATCGGCGGCATCTGTGCCGAAGGGGCTGCACACTACACCCGCAAGCAGATGGATGCCCTGACCGAGTTTGTGAAGCGTCCGCAGATCGGCGCCAAGGGATTGGTCTATGCCCGTGTGGAGGCGGACGGAACGGTGAAGTCGAGCGTCGACAAGTTCTATACCCAAGAGGTGTTGCAACAGTTGAAAGCCGCTTTCAATGCAAACCCCGGCGACCTGATCCTGATACTGAGCGGCGACGATGCCATGAAGACCCGCAAACAACTCAACGAACTCCGCCTGGAGATGGGCAGCCGGTTGGGCTTGCGCGACAAGAACCGGTTCGCCTGCCTGTGGGTTGTCGACTTCCCCATGTTCGAATGGAGCGAAACGGAGAATCGCCTGATGGCGATGCACCACCCCTTTACCCACCCCAAAGACGAAGACATCGCCCTGCTCGACACCAATCCCGCAGCCGTGCGCGCCGATGCCTACGACATGGTGGTCAACGGCGTGGAGGTGGGCGGCGGCTCCATTCGTATTCACGACCCGCAGCTGCAAGCCAGGATGTTCGAGATACTGGGCTTCACCCCCGAGAAGGCACAGCAGCAGTTCGGCTTCCTGATGAACGCCTTCAAGTACGGCGCTCCCCCGCACGGCGGTCTGGCTTACGGTCTCGACCGCTGGGTGTCGCTCTTTGCCGGATTGGACAGCATCCGCGACTGCATTGCCTTCCCCAAGAACAACAGCGGACGCGATGTGATGCTCGATGCCCCGTCGGAACTCGACCCGTCGCAGCTGGACGAACTGAATCTGGTGATTGGGATAAAGGAATAGGCAGGTTACCGATCCGCCAGCTCAATCACCTCGAGGTCGCGGAACGAACCGTTGTCGATGACGAACCGCACCAGCGTACGCACCTGGTGGAAGCCCGAGATGCCTGCGGCTCCCGGGTTGATGTGGAGGATGTCGAGCGTTTTGTCGTATTTCACCTTGAGAATATGCGAGTGTCCGCTGACGAACAGCTTGGGCGGACGCACCAGCAGCAAGCTCTTGACCGATGGGTCGTAATTGCCCGAATAGCCGCCGATGTGCTTCATGAGCACGTCGGCGCCCTCTACGGTGAAGCGGTTTATCTCGGGGTAGCAGCGGCGGATGTCCTGTCCGTCAACATTGCCATACACGGCGCGCAGGGGGCGGAAAGCTGCCAGCCGCTCAGCCAGCGCCGGGGAACCGATGTCGCCGGCGTGCCAGATTTCGTCGCACGAATCGAAGTGGTGCAGGTAGCGGTCGTCCCAGTACCCGTGTGTGTCTGAAAGTAAGCCGATGGTGATCATGGGGCACCTATAATAAAGACGCTGCCAATTTCTTTATCTCACTCAAGCGGATGCTTCTTTTCTTATCCTGTCGCGCCACTTGCATGTCATAACTTGTTTGCATCTTCACCAACAAATCGGCATCTACGCCGAGCGCTGCTTCCAGCAACAAGGCAAAGTCGGTAGAGAGCGGACGTTTGCCATTCAATATTTCATTGAGCATGGTATAAGAAATGCCAAAGGTGTGTGCAAACTGCCTCTGGGAGATGTGTCTGCATTCCAATTCCTCTTTTACAAGCTCTCCCGGATGGTAGGGGCGGAACGGATAACCTGTACTATTCATATTAAATTCTATTTATAATGATTCGTTATATCTTCCAAAGCGCATAAGATGACTTCGAGTGTATTGTTGGGATTCACTATTTCGCGAAATTCGAGCCTGTATTGGTCATTGATTCGCAAGGAAGAAAGCCCGACTTTATCTCCTTTCAGCTTTTTGTAATTCAATGCCCTGTATTGAAAAAGCTGCTCCATACGCGAAGCGTCTTTTAAAGCTCTTACGCATTTCAGGTATCCGTTTACTATTTGAGGCTGATAGCGATGATGCTTATCATCGGTTCTGCCTGTTTCGTACAGCTCACGCAAATAGTCTTTCTCAAAGCTGATTTCCATCGTTATTCGTTTGATGCGGCAAAGGTATCAATTGTTTTGTCTTCACCCAAATAGTGAATAATCAATTCCTCAATCTCTCCAACTTTCTTTTCCATTTGCGGCAAGCGAAGGTATCGTTTGGACGCATCCTCTTCTTTGCCGCTTCCTGCAACGCCCCTTTGCAGCCTCCTGCAAAAGGAGCTTCGAAACGGCAAGGTACGCCGATGAGCCGAAGAAATCCGTGCCCATCCCCTCTCTTTTCGGGAAGTTTTATCTTACTTTGCACGCCGACAACGAAAAGGAGCTTTGTTTCTCCCGACATTCAACAACCTTCAAATAATATGCTATATGCAAGAAACCGAACAGAAACAGATTATTGCGCTCATCAAGCGCGAGGTGGTACCTGCTATCGGCTGTACCGAACCGGTGGCAGTCGCCCTCTGCACCGCCCGTGCGTGCGAAGCCTTAGGCACGCGCCCCGAACAAATCGAAGTATGGCTCAGCGCCAACATCCTGAAGAACGCCATGGGTGTGGGCATCCCCGGCACGGGAGGGATGATCGGGCTGCCCATTGCCGTCGCACTGGGCGCCCTGATAGGCAAGTCGGAGTATCAGCTCGAGGTATTGAAAGAGACCACCCCCGAAGCCGTCGAAGCGGGTAAGAGGCTTATCAACGCCCGCGCCATCCGCATCGCCCTGAAAGAGGGCATCACGGGGAAGCTCTATATCGAGGTCGCCTGCCGCGCCGGCGGACACGAAGCCCGCGCCATCATCAGCGGCGGACATACCACCTTTATCTATATAGCCCGCGACAATGAAGTCCTGCTCGATAAGCAATCCGCCTCCACTGCCGCCGCCGACACCTCCGACGAACCCGTGCTCACCCTGCGCCGCGTCTACGACTTTGCCGTGACCGCCCCCCTCGACGAAATCGCCTTCATCCTCGAAGCCCGTCGCCTGAACAAAGCCGCCGCCGAACGCTCGCTTGCCGACGGTCGCTACGGTCATGCCCTCGGCAACACCCTCGCCCGCATGCAGGGCACAAGCGGCAAGAGCAGCTTCTTGCGCATCCTCTCCTACACCTCCGCCGCCTGCGACGCCCGCATGGCAGGCGCCCCCTTCCCCGTGATGAGCAACTCGGGTAGCGGCAACCAGGGCATCTCCGCCACCCTGCCCGTCGTCATCTACGCCGAAGAGCACGGCGCCACCGAGGAGCAGCTCACCCGTGCCCTCATCCTGAGCCACCTCACTGCCATCTACATCAAGCAGCACATGGGGCGTCTCTCGGCGCTCTGCGGCTGCGTCGTCGCCGCCACCGGCAGCAGTTGCGGCATCACCTACCTCATGGGTGGCGATTACCGCCAAATCTCCTTCGCCGCCCAAAACATGATTGCCAACCTCACTGGCATGATCTGCGACGGCGCCAAGCCCGGTTGTGCCCTCAAGGTGACCAGCGGCGTCTCCACCGCCCTCCTCTCCGCCATGCTCGCCATGGAGCAGAAGACCGTCACCTCCGTCGAAGGCATCATCGAAGACAACGTCGACCTGAGCATTCGCAACCTTGCCCGCATCGGCTCCGAAGGCATGAACGAAACCGACCGCATGGTGCTGGAGATGATGACGGGTAAGGAGTGATAGGGATGACCGTTTGGTGCGAAGGCAATAAGAAACGATGAGGGCAATTCCGAAAGATGGAATTACCCTCATCGTCAAAGTATGGAGCCTGCTCATTGCATTTCAGGAACCATTCAGCTCATTTATTCTGTAGCTCAGTAACAAGCTCATCTACAATATATAGATCTCCCATCAGATAGAGATAGTCTTGGGGGTCGTGAAGCCGTTCGCATGTCTTTGATTCGTAGAATACATCGAAAGCCTTTTCCGGTTCGATATCCAAGCGCTCAGCTACAAGGGTAACTATGCGTCCTATTTTATTCCACATCAGTATATCGCTTAGCATAATTATAGTTTGATGGATTCAATAAAGTGCAAACACTCATCTGCTAATTTCTGGTTAGTTATGCAGAGTTGGTTGTTCGGAGTATGGTGAGCCAATCGTTCCAATGCCTTTTCAACCGAGATTAATTCAGCGATATAGCTCTCTACCGTATCAATTACACGATCATTGGCAACGCCACCTTCTATCAGGTCGTAACCTCTCCATTCCTCTTTCCCTTGTCTATTGGCAACGATAAAGTCAAGCCATTCGAGGTTATAACTTTCAAACTTCTTATAATGATAACAGGTGGTAACCTTTTCCATATCCAACTCATACATATTGAGTATCGGGGCAGCCTCTCGACGGTCAGCCAATCTTTTAGCCCAACTTTCAGCCTGTTCGCGAATGTTGGTCACATAAAATCCCTTTCCGAAGTCCAGTTCATCCCGTCCTGCACTAACAAAAGAGCGCGTTACAATATCAGTTCCTCCATGATATACTTTCATAACTATCGCCTCCTTTTTGATTTTCGCTGTTCCCAATCCAACAGGCAGCCAACGATATCTTCCGTCACATGCTTGCGACTTTCGCTGTGAATAACCTCATAGTGTTTCAGGATATAACCCCTGATAAGGTCGACGCGTTTCATCCGAAGGAACATCTCCTTAGCCGATATTCCCAGTGTACGTGCCGCACTTTCCACACAGGAGGCAACAAATATCATTCTATCTTCTATATTTCTTTTTGTTCTGGTCTTGCGAATCATTTTCTTGTGATGCTTGAGAATACGATGAAATAGTTCGGTACAAAAGTAGACCTTTATTGTGAGATGACAAGCATGATTGCGAAAGGACAAATAAAAATAAACTCACTATTGTAACAGTTGCCGTCTGCCATGGCAGCCATTTCCTTGTGCAAGATACGCCCTTATATCATTAGAAGACAACCTTGCATTAAGCTTAAAATATTTATTTTCAGAATACTTGTTGTTTCAGAAAAAAGGTATACCTTTGAACCCTCGACAAATGCAGCTGTTTTGGAGTGCGAATGGCGTCGGGAAACGC
>JAISGR010000028.1 GCA_031262995.1 Prevotellaceae bacterium
TGCCGTTGCGGGATGCGTACATATCCACCTGAGCCTGCACCATCTCATCGGTAACGTCGATATTGTAATAGTCAATCGTGTCGTGGGTGCCCAATTCAACGTTGATTTCGGGAGCCAGCGCCACGTCTATCATGAAGGTGAAGTTTTCCATGACATCGAAATCCAGCTCGGGTTGCTGGGCATTGCCGACGGGTTGTCCCAATGTATGTATATTGTTCTCTTTGAGATAGTTGTTCACGCCTTGGGAGACAATGTTATTCAGTTCTTCTTCCAATGCGCCTTTCCCAAACCGCTTTTGAATCAGCGACATCGGCACCATGCCTTTGCGGAAACCCGGCATGTCTATTTTTTGGCGAAGACTTTTCAGTGCTTTATTCACTTTCTCCTGGTAATCCGCCTTTTCAACTGTCACGGTAAGCAGTGCACTTACCTTGGCTACGTTTTGAAATGAGATGTTCATTTTCTGACTATTTATTTGATTTATACTTAATTTCTAATGTCCATAATACGAATGGGGTGCAAAAGTAACGCTATTTTTTCAAATACAAGAAAGTCAGGGTTTTTTTTCAGGGCAACGCACCACGCCGGGGCAACCGCATCAAATTTTATGAATGGCGCCCTACAGGTGCGTAAGGATCCGTAGCCCCGATGAACTGCGCCACTACTGCATCGCCACTTTGATATGACTATATCACGATGTTTGATATGACTATATCACGGTGTTTGATATGACTATATCACGGTGTTTGATATGACTATATCACGGTGCTTGATATGACTATATCACGATGCTTGATATGACTATATCAAAGTCATCCGCTAAGGTGGGGGCGCACTTACGCTAAGGTAACGTAACGCTTACGCTAAAGTAGCTCCGAAGCGCCACCACTTGTTTTGCGCTGCGGCTGCCCAAACAGGCATTATCGGATGTCGGCTCCCCACATTAACTTGTTGCGAAGCACATCGAAGAAAGTGTGGTCAAAGCGTTTCACCACCTTAATAGTATAGTCGGCACGCCGAATGGAAAGTCGCGTGGTTTCCCGGCATGTCGAACTGCTGCCATCGACGGCAACCAGGAAATTATGACTGCGGCTCTCTACCTCCAGCGTAATCTCCCAATCGTCGCAAATCACGATGGGGCGCACGTTCAGTGTGTGGGGCGCAATGGGAGTGATAGAGATGGTTTTGCTGTGGGGCACAATGATGGGACCGCCGACACTCAGCGCATAGGCAGTGGAGCCGGTGGGCGTGGCAACGATCAGTCCGTCGGCTTGATAGGTGGCAAGATAGGCGCCGTTGATGGCTGTATGGATGGTAATCATGGAAGAGCTGTCGCGTTTCATCACCGCGATCTCATTGAGCGCGTAGGGGGTCGGCACCGAATGGGCATCATCGCATTGCAGGCGCAACACACTGCGCTCTTCCACCCGATAGTGCTCCCGATAAATTTCATTGACTATCTCCTCCATCTCTTCGGGCGAGATGTCTGCCAGAAAACCGAGGCGACCGGTATTGATGCCCAGTATGGGAATGTTCTTCCGCCCCACACGGGCAGCCGACTTCAAAAAGGTACCGTCGCCACCGATACTAATCACCATGTCGGCACCGAAAGCATCGCCGTCGAACAGCTCCACATGAGGGATATCCAAATTCATCCGGGTGGTGAGAAACTGATAATACTCCCTACCGACACAGATTTCGGCGTGGTGCTGCGCCAACAGCCGGAACAGCCGTTCCGCACAGGCTGCCTTCTCTACTTGATAGGCATTTCCAAAAATGGCAAACTTCATAACCGATATTTACTTAATGAATCGCAAATATGGCATATTTTTCTCAATCGCAATACCGGTTATATCATATTATTAGTACTTTTGCCCGACTATAAACAGAATATGACCCGATTAAGTGTAAATATCAATAAAATAGCAACGCTGCGCAATGCGCGTGGAGGCAATGTGCCCGACGTGGTGAAGGTGGCGTTGGATTGCGAAACGTTCGGCGCCGAAGGCATCACCGTTCATCCCCGTCCCGACGAGCGTCACATCCGCCGGAGTGACGTGTACAACCTCAAACCGCTGCTCCGCACGGAATTCAATATCGAAGGCTATCCGGCGCCCCGGTTTATGGAACTTGTCACCGAGGTGAAGCCGACACAAGTAACGCTGGTACCCGATAGTCCCGACCAGATCACCTCGAATGCCGGCTGGGACACCCGCACCCACCTGAACTTCCTGACCGAAACAGTCGACCGCCTCCGCGCAGCCGGTATCCGCACATCGCTCTTCGTGGCTGCCGACAGACAGATGATTGAGTATGCCGCCCGTACCGGCGCCGACCGCGTAGAACTCTACACCGAGCCTTACGCATCTCAATATGCCGATAATCCCGAAACAGCCGTCGCTCCGTTCATCGAAGCCGCCGAAAAGGCACGCGAGCTGGGACTGGGAGTAAACGCCGGACACGACCTCAGCTTGCTCAACCTGGCATACCTGCACAAACGGATTCCATGGATAGACGAAGTATCCATCGGCCATGCCCTGATATGCGACGCCCTCTATCTGGGATTGGAACGCGCCATCCGGGAATACAAGACATGCCTGCATGCGTAGCGCATACCGAGTTTAATTTTTAATCTTTAATCCATAAACAATTCATGCACCTATTAGCCCAAGTCGCCGCTGCCCTAAGCGATACCATCGCCGGCAGCAACCCCGTACTGACGCCCGTTGCCACCCCCGAAACCATGAACCTGTGGAGTATGGCTGTCAAAGGCGGATGGATTATGATTGTGCTGGCAGCACTCTCCGTCATCTGCTTCTACATCCTCTTTGAACGCAACTTCGTAATTCGCAAGGCTGCCAGAGAAGACCCTCAGTTCATGGACAAGATAAAAGACTATATCGTCGGAGGAGAGATCAAGGCTGCCGTCTCCTACTGCCGCGGCGTGAATACTCCCTCGGCACGCATGATAGAGAAAGGCATCAGCCGATTAGGCAAACCGGTCAACGACGTGCAGGCTGCCATCGAAAACGTAGGCAACTTTGAGGTGACCAAGCTCGAGAAAGGACTCACCATCATGGCTACCATCTCGTCGGGCGCTCCGATGATCGGCTTTCTGGGAACCGTTACCGGCATGGTACGTGCCTTCTTCGAGATGGCAAATGCCGGCAACAACATCGACATCACACTCCTGTCGGGAGGTATTTACGAAGCCATGATAACTACCGTAGGCGGTCTTATCGTCGGCATTATCGCCATGTTTGCCTACAACTATCTGGTGACACTCATCAACGGTGTCGTAAACAAAATGGAAGCCCAGACCATGGCTTTCATGGACTTGCTCAACAACGATGTTAAAGCGTAGAAACAAAATATCGCCCGCTTTCAGCATGGCATCCATGACGGATGTGATATTTCTGCTGCTGATATTCTTCATGATCACCTCGACCGTGGTATCGCCCAATGCCATCAAGGTGCTGCTTCCGCAAGGCAAACAGCAGACCTCGGCAAAACCGCTCACACGGGTCATCATCGACAAGGAGCTGCAACTCTTTGTGGCTTTCGGAAACGAGCAAGAAGAGGCAATCGAACCCGACCGGCTCACTCCGTTCCTCCAAGCCTGTGCCGAGAAAGAACCCGACATGTACGTGGCGCTCTATGCCGACGAAAGCGTTCCTTATCGGGAAATCGTGAAAGTGCTGAACATTGCCAACGAAAACCACTTCAAGATGGTGCTCGCCACCCGACCGCCGGAAAAGAAACAGCCATGAATCTCATCAAGAAAGGTAAATACATCGGTGCGGCAGGTGCACTGCTGGTACATGCAGGCATACTGCTCCTGCTGATACTGGTCGGCTTCACAATGCCCGAGCATACTGCCGAAGACGGTATTCCGGTGATGCTGGGAGAGCTACCCGACGCCGTAGGTATTACCGATCCCGCCCTGACCGAAGTCAACGTGTTGCCCGAACCCGAAGTACTCGAAGTTCCGGATGTAGATGCCCAACCCCTGCTGACACAAAACGAGGAGGAAACAGTCTCGCTCACCCCCGAAGAGAGTGAAGCCCTGAAAGCCGAAGAAGCCCGCAAACGGGCGGAAGCAATTGCCGAACGCGAACGGCGAGAGGCGGAAGAGGCTGCCCGACAACGAGTTGCCGGCGCTTTCGGGAAGGGTGCACAGATGGGTAGCAAGGGAAACACCGAACAGGAATCCATACAGGGCACGGTCGAAGGGAAAAGTACAGAAGGCCAAACTGCCGGAGTAAACAACAGCGGAACGTTCAATCTTGCCGGACGACACCTGGGTGAAGGCGGATTGCCGTTGCCTGCCTATACGGTACGCGACGACGGCAAAGTTGTCATTACCATCACCGTCAATCCCGCCGGCACGGTGATCCGAACCGAAGTCAATCTGCGGGAGACCACTACCGTCAACCCCGCCCTGCGCAATGCCGCCGAAGAAGCCGCCAAGAAAGCACGCTTCAACTCCGTAAGCGGCGTGAACAATCAAACAGGAACAATAACATATTATTTCAATTTAAAATAAAGGAGAATTTCATTATGGGAACAGTTTATGTCTTTTTTGCCGACGGATTTGAGGAAATAGAAGCTTTCACTACCGTCGACGTATTGAGAAGAGCCGGAATGAACGTAGAGATGATTACCGTCACCCCCGACGAAATCGTTACGGGAGCACATGACGTACCGGTGCTCTGCGATCGCAACATCGACAACTGCGATTTTGCCGATGCCGGACTGATTGTACTGCCCGGAGGTATGCCCGGCGCCGCTACATTGGAGAAGTGCGAACGGCTGCGCAAACTGATACTGCACTTCGCCGCACAAAACAAACCCATCGCCGCCATCTGCGCCGCCCCCATGATACTGGGCAACCTCGGACTGCTGAAAGGGAAGAACGCCACCTGCTATCCGGGATTCGAACAGTTCCTGACAGGCGCACTGCACTCAACCGCCCAAACAGTGAAGGACGGCAACATCATTACGGCAACAGGACCCGGCGCTGCCATGGAATTTGCACTACTCATCGTAGACACCCTGCTCGGCAAGGATAAAGTAAACGAGATGAAAGAAGCCATGTGCGTAGTGAAATAGATGTTCGACTTAACCTCCCGCGACATTAAATATCTGACGGGTGTAGGTCCGCAACGTGCAGCTATACTTAATAAGGAGTTGAACATCTACTCCTTACATGACTTGCTATACTATTTCCCCTATAAATACATCGACCGCAGCCGCATCTATCTTGTCCGCGAGATAGACGGAAACATGCCGTACATCCAGCTCAAGGGAGAGATACTCAACTTTGATACCATCGGAGAGGGGCGACACCGGCGATTGGTTGCCCGCTTCTCGGATGGAACAGGCATTATCGAGCTGGTATGGTTTCAAGGCACCAAGTACGTCACCTCCAAATATAAATTACATCAGGAGTATATTGTCTTCGGGAAGCCCACGGTGTTTGCCGGACGGATAAACATCGCCCATCCTGATATAGACCCGGCATCGGAACTAAAACTCTCCTCCATGGGGTTGCAGCCCTACTACAACACCACGGAGAAGATGAAGCGCAATTATCTCAACTCGCACGCTTTGGAGAAGATGATGCAGAGCATTATCGGACACCTGAACGAACCGCTGCCGGAAACTCTCTCCAACAGTCTGCTGCACGAGCATCACCTGATGCCACTCACCGAAGCGCTCACCTCCGTACACTTCCCCACCAATCCCGAACAGTTGCGACGGGCACAATACCGCCTGAAGTTCGAAGAACTTTTCTACGTGCAACTCAACATCCTGCGCTACGCTACCGAACGGCAACAGAAGTACAAGGGCTATCGGTTCGACACCGTGGGCGACATCTTCAACACCTTCTATACCCGCAATCTTCCTTTCGAACTGACCGGCGCCCAGAAACGGGTGCTGAAAGAGATCCGCCGCGATACCGGCAGCGGCAAGCAGATGAACCGCCTCCTGCAAGGCGATGTAGGCAGCGGGAAAACATTGGTAGCGCTCATGAGCATGCTCATCGCATTGGACAACGGCTATCAGGCTTGCCTCATGGCGCCCACCGAGATTCTTGCCAACCAGCACTACGCCACCATCTGCCAACTGCTCGCCGGCATGCACGTAGAGGTGCGCCTGCTCACCGGCTCCGTAAAAGGCAAGAAGCGCGAATCCATCCTGTCGGGCTTGCTCACCAACGACGTACAGATACTGATAGGCACCCACGCCGTTATCGAAGAAACCGTCAACTTCGCCGCATTGGGCATGGTTGTTATCGACGAACAACACCGCTTCGGCGTGGCACAACGGGCACGACTGTGGAGCAAGAACCTGCAACCGCCGCACGTACTGGTGATGACCGCCACCCCCATTCCCCGCACCTTGGCCATGACACTCTACGGCGACCTCGACGTGTCGGTCATCGACGAGCTGCCTCCCGGACGCAAACCCATCGTCACGCTCCACCAGTACGATGCGCACCGCGAAAGCCTCTACCGCACCGTCCGCAGGGAGATAAACAAAGGGCATCAGGTCTACTTCGTTTACCCGCTCATCAAGGAGAGCGAAAAGATTGACCTGAAGAATCTGGAAGAGGGATACTACAACATTTGTCAGGAGTTTCGCGAATACACCGTTTGCCGCGTACACGGCAAGATGAAGACCGCCGACAAGGATGCACAAATGCAACGGTTTGTGTCGGGCGAGGCGCAGATTATGGTCGCAACCACCGTGATAGAGGTAGGTGTAAACGTGCCCAATGCCTCGGTAATGGTGATCGAGAATGCCGAACGATTCGGACTGTCGCAACTGCACCAGCTGCGCGGACGCGTAGGACGGGGTGCCGAACAATCGTACTGCCTATTGGTGACCAAGTTCCAGCTGGCGGAAGATACCCGTAAACGCATCGACATCATGGTACAAACCAACGACGGGTTCGAGATTGCCGAAGCCGACCTCAAGCTCCGCGGTCCCGGCGACCTGGAAGGTACACAGCAAAGCGGCGTTCCCTTCGACCTGAAGATTGCCGACCTGGCACGCGACGGACAACTGTTGCAATATGTCCGCCGGGTAGCCGAAAAGATCATCACCGACGACCCCACCGCTTCCCTGCCCGAAAACGAACTGTTGTGGCGACAACTGAAAGTATTGCAGAAAAACAATGCCAATTGGGCAGCCATCAGTTAACAATTCTCACATTTTCGCTTCATTAAGTTCATATTGTTCGATTATGTGTTGTAAAACATGTTTTCGAATAATATACTTATATACAACCATTTACACAAGACACTACGCACAAAAGAAGCACGTTATAACACAAAAAGAGTTAACCGACTTCCCCGTTTATCAAAAAGAATTGTACTTTTGGCAGATTTATTTTTTACCGACCCTCCGAAAGGACAAAGCTTATGACGAAAAAAATACTCACCCTGGTTATATCCATCATGATAAGCGGAAGTATTTCCGCTCAAGACCTTATCGCCCGTCAGGCACCCATAGACAAGAAGTTGAATAGCGTAGACTCGCTGGCATTGCAACAGCAGATACGCACCGAAATGGCAGAACAACAGGCAGTCGACATCTACCCCGACTGGGACAACAACACGATTCGTTATAACAATGCCGTTATACCCGATACGTACACGTTCAATCTCACCGGCTTCAGCATGCCGACTTCCAATACGCGAATAACCGATGTCTTCGGCTACCGCCCCCGCCGCCGCCGCATGCACGACGGATTGGACATCAAAGTAGCTACCGGCGACACCATCGTTGCCGCCTTCGACGGAAAAGTACGCATCGTAAAGAACCAGGGACGCCGAACCGGTTATGGCAAATACATCGTGATTCGCCACAACAACGGACTGGAAACAGTCTACGGTCACCTCTCCAAACAATTAGTTGTCGTCAATCAGGAGATAAAAGCCGGCGAACCTATCGGCTTGGGCGGCAACACCGGACGAAGCACCGGTTCGCACCTCCATTTCGAAACCCGTTTCCTGGGCATCCCCATCAATCCGGCATTGATGTTCGACTTCGACAAGCAAGACATTGTAGCAGACACCTACACTTACAACAAGGTCAAACAGGCAGTCAAAGGTGGCGCCACCCTCATGGGCGACAACATCTACTACAAAGTCAGAAAAGGCGACACCCTTTCGCGTATCGCCTCCCGCCAAGGCGTCTCCATCGACTACCTTTGCAAGCTCAATCGCATCACCCGAAAGACCATCCTGCGCCCGGGACAAGTATTGCGCTGCTCATAATTCCCTTTGAACAAGACCAAAAAACAGGGTTTTATTCTTTTTTGAAAGGATTTTATTCCACACAACAAAGGGTTTTATTTTGCGTACAACTATTCTTTGTGCCATTCTCCCGAATCAATCATTATAAGCATCTCGTTCCGATGAGTAGAAGAACTCGTCCCGATGAGTAAAGCATCTCATTCCGATGAGTAGAGCATCTCGTCCCGATGAGTAAAGCATCTCATTCCAATGAGTAAAGCATCTCGGCACGGTGAGTAGAAGAACTCGACGAGCCGAGATGAAGATTATTCTCGTTCTAATTTGCATATCTCGTTCTTTCTCTTGTTCTTTGTAGCGTTATCTAAAATCAATCAAAACTATTGAGCGATGAAGACCATCTCCAAACCCCTTCTGTTGTGCATCGGATTCCTGTATCCGATGTCTCTTTTCGTGCAATCATTGCATTCCGACAGCAATCGTCCCTGCATAGGCAGCCGACTGATGAAGCAGTTAATGTCAACATTATTCTTCTTTTGTTGTGCTTTTCAACCGTTATATTCTCAATCCGAATATAATGAACAAAAACTCTATCAAGTAATGGAAACGGACACTATGCCGATTTATAAAGGTGGATACATGGCACTACTTTCGTATATTAATAATACATTGATATATCCACAAATATATAATGAAGCAAGCATTCAGGGAAGGGTTATATGCCAATTGATAATAGAGAAAGATGGAACGATTTCTTCAGTTAAAGTGATACGAGGCATTGATAAATACTTGGATGAAGAAGTTGTTCGGGTTGTGAAATCTATGCCAAAGTGGTTGCCCGGAAAACGTAGAGGTGATGCCGTTAGAGTAGAATATTATTTGCCGGTAATATGTCGCATAAGGTAAGGCATGAATGACAACGTCAGAGAATAAACCCGCCTCAAAAACGTACAGGGTGTTCGATATCGGACACTCTGTGTTTTTAATTATCCGGTTATAATCAATGGGTTACGTGTTTGGCACACTGTTCGCTCAATGGGATGACATAATCAGTAAAACCGTTCACAATGGACAGAGAAATACCCAAAGCAGTGCGCACAAAGGAGCGCAATAAGAAAATAATTCGCTACGGCGGTACAGGCATCGCGGCGATAGTAGTAATCAGCGTACTTATCTCGTTGATGCGCACGGGCGTAAAAGCCAAAGACTTGATATTCTCTACCGTCGATACCGGCACGATTGAGGTCAGTGTCAGCGCGTCGGGGAAGGTGGTGCCGGCATTCGAAGAGATTATCAACTCACCCATCAACACCCGCATCGTGGAGATATATAAGAAAGGTGGTGACAGCGTGGATGTGGGCACTCCCATCCTGAAGTTAGACTTGCAAAGCACCGAAACAGAGTATAAGAAGTTGCTCGACGAGGAACAAATGCGCAGCTACAAGCTGGAACAGCTCCGCGTGAACAACGAGACTACGCTGCGAGACATGGAGATGCAGATAAAGGTCTCTGCCATGAAGCTCAGCCGCATGAAGGTGGAGCTGCGCAACGAGCAATACCTCGACAGCCTCGGGTCGGGCACCACCGACAAGGTGCGCCAAGCCGAGCTGAGCTACAACGTGGGCAAGCTGGAGTACGAACAGTTGCAGCAACAATACGAGAACGAGAAGCAGGTGCTCGCTGCCGAATATAATGTGCAGCAACTCGACTTCAGCATCTTCCGCAAGAGCTTGGCAGAGATGAAACGGACACTGGACGATGCACAGGTACGCTCGCCGCGCAAAGCCATCCTGACCTATATCAACAATCAGATAGGCGCACAGGTGTCGCAAGGCAGTCAGCTGGCAGTCATCTCCGACCTGAGCCACTTTAAGGTAGAGGGCGAGATTGCCGATACCTACGGCGACCGCGTGGCTGCCGGCGGAAAAGCCATCGTAAAGATTGGCAGCGATAAGCTCGAAGGGGTGGTGAGCAGCGTGACACCGCTGTCGAAGAATGGCGTCATCTCCTTCACCGTGCAACTGCTCGAAGACAACAACCGCCGCCTGCGCTCGGGCTTGAAGACCGACGTCTACGTGATGAATGCCGTCAAAGAGGATGTGATGCGCATCGCCAACGCCTCCTACTACGTGGGACGCGGCGACTACGAACTCTTTGTGCAAACCTCGGACAACGAACTGCTCAAACGACGGGTGACGCTGGGCGACAGCAACTTTGAATATGTGGAGGTGGTGAACGGCTTGCAACCGGGCGACCGCGTAGTGGTGAACGACATGAGTCAGTATAAAAACAAGAATAAGCTGAAGCTCAATTAAGCGGAGTAAACGCTACCTCTTCCTCTCTTTATCGTTCAATACGGGCAGGCAGATATTGTACTTCACAGCCAAAATGCGGGTGGCAAACACGGTCAGTCCGCCGACAAGCTGGCAACCCAACTCGTGCATACCCAGCCGGGAGCACACGGTATAGACAATGCCGCCTGCCACACATGCCATGGCATATATCTCTTTGCGGAAGATGAGCGGTATCTCGTTGATGAACACATCGCGAATCACTCCGCCCGCCGCACCGGTAATCGACCCCATGATGACTGCCACCCAGGCAGGATAACCCAGCGCCAGCGTTTTGCTGGCGCCGACAACGGTGAAGAGCGCCAGTCCGATGCTGTCGAACAGAAAGAATGTATTGTTCAAGTGAATGAGGTATTTGCCGAACAAGATTACCCAGAGCAGCGCCAGTCCGGTGCATATCAAGTAGATGGGGTTGGTCATCCAGCCGGGAGTAACATCAAGCAGTAGGTCGCGCAACGTTCCGCCTCCGATGGCGGTAACGAAGCCCACTACGTAAGCGCCAAACCAGTCGAACCGCTTGGCAGATGCCAGACGGATGCCGCTGATGGCGAAGGCGAAGGTGCCGATAAAATCGAGAATTTGGGCGAATAGGGACATGTAATCTAACGTTTATAAGTAACTCCCCTCCCGTATCACTCAGGATACGCGGAGAGGAGCTTTCTTGTTGTATCAATAATTCCTGCGATATTAATTCAGGTACTTGGAAAGGTCGGCTGTCGAGAGGTTCTTGGCGATGATTACGCCCCGCTCGTCCAGCAGGTAATTGGTAAAGCCACGTTTCAACCGATACTTCCGGTAGATGCCGGAATCGTTGCCGCGCGTATCTACAAAGCAGGCGGCAGCTGTTATCCGGTCGGTACGCACGGTCTCCTCGAACACCGACGCATAGGGATCGAAGGCAACGGAGACCATTTCGACAGGCGCTTCGGGCGTCAGTTGTTGCAACGCATGACTTAACTCGGCATTCTGTACACGCGAGTGTGCATCGTAACAAGCCCAAAAGCTGAGCAACACATATCGCCCCCGCATACGGGAAAGCGACTGTTCGGGTTGCCCGTGCGACGCAGCCGACATGCTAAAGTCGGGCGCTACGTCGCCCACATTCAAACCTCCGGTGGGTTTGTCTTTTTCTACAAATGAAATCAAGGAACTAATCAGTAATACAACAAAAATCCATTTTACATGCTTCATGTAATGCGGTTTTAGTGAATACTATCCCGAGACAACCCGCAGATACGGGGTGTGATTTCCACTCGGAACGTTACTTTTCTTTGACACCCGAAAGATAAACCTCACTGATAGTCAAAGCTTTTTGCGAGAAATCGGCGGCAAAGGTACGTATTTCGTTTAAAATAGCTACCTTTGTGCGCAAATTTAACAAGTTATATGAAGTTTAGCCAACTACCATTGAACAATCAAGTACTGGAAGCATTGGATGCCATGCGCTTTGAGGAGTGTACCCCCATACAGGAGCAATCCATCCCTATTATCTTAGCCGGCAGGGACTTGATAGCCGTAGCACAAACCGGAACCGGCAAAACAGCTGCTTATCTGTTGCCCATCATCAACCAACTGTCCGAAGGCAAATATCCCGAAGATGCCATCAACTGCGTCGTCATGGCGCCCACCCGCGAACTGGCACAGCAGATAGACCAGCAGATGGAGGGGTTCTCCTACTTCATGCCCGTGAGCAGCGTAGCCGTGTACGGCGGTAACGACGGCATCCTGTTCGAACAACAAAAGCGGGGACTGACGCTGGGCGCCGACGTGGTGATTGCCACACCCGGCAGATTGATTTCGCACCTCAGCCTGGGATATGTCGACCTCTCGCGCGTGTCGTTCTTCATCTTGGACGAAGCCGACCGCATGCTCGACATGGGATTCTACGACGACATCATGCAGATTGCCAAGTTCCTTCCCAAAGAACGGCAGACCATCATGTTCTCTGCCACCATGCCTGCCAAGATTCAACAGCTGGCAGAGACCATCATGCACAACCCTGCCGAGGTGAAACTGGCAGTATCGCGCCCGGCGGACAAAATCTTGCAGTCGGCTTATCTGTGCTACGAGAACCAGAAATTAGGCATCATCCGTTCGCTCTTCGCCGACGAGGTGCCCGACCGCGTCATCATCTTCGGATCCAAGAAGCTTAAAGTGAAGGAGATTGCCAAAGCATTGAAAGCCATGAAGCTCAACGTGGGCGAGATGCACTCCGACCTGGAGCAGTCGCAACGCGAAGACATCATGCAACGCTTCAAAGCCGGACGGGTCAACATCCTCGTGGCAACCGACATCGTGGCACGCGGCATCGACATTGACGACATCAAGCTGGTTATCAACTACGACGTGCCCAACGACAACGAAGACTACGTGCACCGCATCGGACGTACGGCACGCGCCAACCACGACGGAGTAGCCATCACCTTCGTCAACGAGAAGGAGCAGACCCGCTTCAAGCAAATAGAACAGTTCCTCGAAAAAGCCATTTATAAGATACCCGTACCTGCCGAACTGGGAGAAGCACCGGAATACAAGCCGCGCAGCGGTCGCGGCGATGGAGGAGGAAGAGGCAGGAAAGGAAGAAGCAGCGGCGGCAACCGCAAGGGTGACGGGAAACGAATGGGGAGAAAGTAGCGCCGCAGTACCCTCGAGGGGAATCGAACCCCTATCTAAAGTTTAGGAAACTTCTATTCTATCCGTTGAACTACAAGGGCATTGATGGAACTTCTCGTTTGAAGCGGGCGCAAAGATAGTGATTCAACCGGATTTTGCGAAAAAAAGTTTGCTGTTACAATTAACTTTCCGAACTTTGCCCGCCAATTCACGGGGGGATCCTGCCGTGAATGTGATTAACCGCACGTATTTAAAGTTAGGAATAGATTACTTATCTTAACAATTATGACAAACGACATGATGGTTCAAGAACTGGAAGACGTGGTGATACGTTTCTCCGGCGATTCCGGCGACGGCATGCAGCTCGCCGGCAACATCTTCTCAACAGCATCGGCAACAGTGGGCAACGACATCAGCACGTTCCCCGACTATCCGGCAGACATTCGCGCCCCGCAAGGGTCACTCAACGGAGTATCGGGCTTCCAAGTACATGTAGGGGCAGGAAAAGTATTCACACCGGGCGACCTGTGCGACGTATTGGTAGCGATGAATGCTGCCGCGCTCAAGACGCAATACAAGTTTGCCAAATCCACCGCCTGCATCATTATCGACACCGACAGCTTCCAGGCATCCGACCTGCAAAAGGCGGCTTTCGCCACCGACAATCCTATCGAAGAGCTAGGCATCAAACAGGATGTCATCGCCGCTCCCATCTCGCAGATGGTAAAAGCGTGTCTCGCAGACTCGGGCATGGACAACAAAGCCATCCTGAAGTGCCGCAATATGTTTGCCCTGGGTCTGACGTGCTGGCTCTTCAGCCGCGACCTGAGCGTGGTGGAGAACTTCCTGCGCGAGAAGTTTGCCCGCAAGCCCGACATCGCCGAAGCCAACATCAAGGTGATTCACGCCGGCTATGACTACGGACACAACACACACGCCTCCGCCGCGCACACCTACATCATCGGCAGCAAACCCAAGCTCCCCGGCACCTATATGGACATCATGGGCAACAAAGCAACTGCCTACGGCTTCATCGCCGCCGCCGAGAAAGCCGGACTGAAACTCTACCTCGGTTCCTACCCCATCACGCCTGCCACGGATGTGCTCCACGAACTTTCCAAACATAAATCGCTGGGCGTCATCACCGTGCAGTGCGAAGACGAAATAGCCGGTTGCGCCACCTCGGTGGGTGCCGCCTTTGCCGGCGCGCTGGCAGTGACCACCACCTCCGGTCCGGGCATCTGCCTGAAGTCGGAAGCGATGAACCTTGCCGTCATCACCGAGTTGCCGTTGGTGGTGCTGGATGTGCAGCGCGGCGGTCCGTCGACCGGTCTGCCCACCAAGTCCGAGCAAGCCGACCTGCTGCAAGCCCTCTTCGGGCGCAACGGCGAAAGCCCCATGCCGGTCATTGCCGCCACATCGCCCACCAACTGCTTCGATGCCGCCTACATGGCTTGCAAGATAGCGCTCGAACACCTCACACCGGTGGTGCTGCTCACCGACGGGTTCGTAGCCAACGGCTCGGGCGCATGGCGACTGCCCGACCTGAACAGCTACCCCGACATCCGTCCGCCATACGCCACGCCCGAGATGAAGGACAACTACATGCCCTACCTGCGCAACCCCGACAACAACGTGCGCTACTGGGCTATTCCCGGACAGGAAGGCTACACGCACATCCTCGGCGGGCTGGAGAAAGACAACAAAACGGGCATCATCTCGACCGACCCCGACAATCACGACCTGATGTGCCGGCTGCGTGCCGACAAGATAGCCCGCATCGCCGTGCCCGACCTGCAGGTAGAGGGCTGCGCCGATGATGCCGACCTGCTCATCGTGGGCTTCGGCGGAACCTACGGACACCTCTACTCGGCAATGAGCGAGCTGAACAAGGCTGGCAGAAAAACCGCCCTGGCACACTTCTCCTACATCAACCCCCTGCCGAAGAACAGTGCCGAGGTGCTGAAACGCTACAAGAAGGTGGTGGTAGCCGAACAGAATCTGGGACAGTTTGCCGGATACCTGCGCATGAAGATCGACAACTTCGCCCCTTATCAATACAACGAAGTAAAAGGACAACCTTTCGCCGTGAGCGAACTGGTAGCCGCATTTACCGACATACTGAACCAATAAACTCCAGAACATCATGAACCAATATACCGCAAAAGACTTCAAGAAAGGACAACCGCGCTGGTGTCCGGGCTGTGGCGACCACTTCTTCCTGAACTCACTCCACAAAGCCATGGCAGAGATGGGCATCAAGCCCTGCGAAACGGCTGTCATCTCGGGCATCGGTTGTTCCAGCCGCCTGCCTTATTATATGAATACCTACGGCATGCAGACCATCCACGGACGTGCCGCTGCGGTAGCCACCGGCTGCAAGGTAGCCAACCCCTCCCTCAGCGTATGGCAGGTGTCGGGCGACGGCGACGGCATGGCTATCGGCGGCAACCACTTCATCCATGCCATCCGCCGCAATGTCGACATCAATATCCTGCTGCTCAACAACCGCATCTACGGGCTGACGAAAGGACAATACTCACCCACTTCGCCCCGCGGATTCGTGAGCAAGTCATCGCCCTACGGCACGGTAGAAGACCCGTTCCATCCTGCCGAGCTGTGCTTCGGCGCCCGCGGTCGCTTCTTTGCCCGCTGCGTGGCAACCGATTCGGAAGGCGCCGTACAGGTACTGAAAGCCGCACAGGCACACAAGGGCACCACGGTGACAGAGATTTTGCAGCACTGCGTCATCTTCAACGACAACGCCTTCGACAACATCTATAAAAAGGAAGGACGCGCCCAAAACGCCATCTACGTCGAGCACGGCAAACCGCTGCTCTTCGGCGAGCACAAGGAGTTCGGACTGATGCAGGAAGGATTCGGGCTGAAGGTGGTGAAACTGGGCGAGAACGGAATCACCGAGCAGGACATTCTGGTGCACGACGCACACTGCACGGACAATACCCTGCAACTGAAACTGGCGTTAATGGAAGGACCCGACTTCCCCATTGCACTGGGTGTGATTCGCGACGTAGAAGCGCCCACCTACGATGAGTCTATCGCAGCCCAGATAGCCGATGTGTCGGCAAAGAAGAAGTATCACAACTTCCGGGAGCTGTTGATGACGAACGACACCTGGGAAATGAAATGAGGACTATCTCCGGCTCCCCTCCTGCCGGCAGGAGGGGTGGCGCGTAGCGACGGAATGATGGATGAATAATTGCCTGATAATCAACAGCTAATTAAACGCTTCAAAAAAGCTGTCTGTACCGAGTCTCGGTACAACCTGTACCGGGTCGTCGACAAGCCTGTACCGAGTCTCGGTACAACCTGTACCGCGACCCGGTACAATTTGCCCTCCTGACCGACCCTGATTTATCCTACCACCCCACCCCAAAGGGCGGCACGAAGGTGTGTCAAAAGCCCCTTTTTGGACTACGACCTAGTCCACCTCTGGACTACGACCTAGTCCACCTCTGGACTACGACCTAGTCCACCTCTGGACTACGACC
>JAISGR010000050.1 GCA_031262995.1 Prevotellaceae bacterium
TTCATGAAGTATGAGTTGTTAGGGGTGTGTGAGTAATGGGGAAGGGAGAGTAGAGTAGGGGGAGGGAGAGCAGAATAAAGGAAGAGGCGCGAGGAGCTAAAGCTTAACTCCTCTTGCCTCTATACCTTCTTTGCGTTAGCAGTACATGTTCACAATAGCTTCGTACAGCTCTTGCTTACCACTGATCTGCTTCGGCTCGCCGTTTTTCTTAGCATAGGCAACCAGCTCTTCCAAGCCGACCTTGCCCTCTTCGAACGCCTTGCCTTCGCCGGCGTCGAACGAAGCGTAACGCTCCTTGAACATCTGGCAGTAGGGCGATTCTTCCAGCAGCTTGGCTGCGCTGAGCAAGCCGCGTGCCATGGCGTCCATGCCGGCAATGTGTGCGATAGCGATGTCTTCGAGGTCTGTTGAGTTGCGTCGTGTCTTTGCATCGAAGTTTGTACCGCCGTCGCCCAATCCGTCGTTGCGGATGATCTGCATCATGGCCTGGGTGAGGTCGAAGGCGTCGATGGGGAATTGGTCGGTGTCCCATCCGTTTTGATAGTCGCCGCGGTTGGCGTCGATGGAGCCGAGCAAGCCTGCATCAACAGCTACGGCCAGTTCGTGCTCGAAGGTGTGGCCGGCCAGTGTGGCGTGGTTCACCTCGATGTTCAGCTTGAAGTCACCTGCCAGACCGTGAGCTTTCAGGAAGCCGATAACGGTTTCGCTGTCCACGTCGTACTGGTGCTTAGTCGGTTCCATGGGTTTGGGTTCGATGAGGAACGTGCCTTTGAAGCCTTTGGCGCGAGCGTAGTCGCGGGCTTTGCCAAGGAAGGTGGCGAGGTGTTCTTTCTCACGCTTCTGGTCGGTGTTGAGCAGCGACATGTAGCCTTCGCGACCGCCCCAGAACACGTAGTTCGTACCGCCCAGCTCGATGGTTGCATCGATGGCGTTCTTCACCTGCACGGCTGCGCGGGCAACCACGTCGAAGTTGGGGTTGGTAGCCGCACCGTTCATGTAGCGCTTGTGACCGAACACGTTGGCGGTTCCCCACAGCAGCTTGATGCCGGTTTCTTCCTGTTTCTGCTTGGCATAAGCCACGATGTCCTTCAGGTTGGATTCGTACTCTTCGATGGTGTCAGCCTCGTCTACCAGGTCTACATCGTGGAAGCAGTAGTACTCGATGCCCATCTTCTGCATGAACTCGAAGCCGGCGTCCATCTTGTTGCGGGCTGCTATAAGCTTGTAGGCATGTCCGTTCCAAGGGAAACTCTTGGTGCCGGGACCAAACTGGTCGCTACCTTCGGCGCAGAGGGTGTGCCACCATGCCATAGCGAATTTGAGCCACTCTTTCATGGGTTTGCCCATGATGATCTTCTCGGCATCGTAGTAGCGGAACGCCAGCGGGTTCTTGCTCTCTTTGCCTTCAAACTTAATCTTCCCGATTTCGGGGAAATACTCTTTTGTTGTCATAATAGTAAATTATAAATTAAAAATTAAAAATTATAAACTTTATTCAATTGTCAATTGTCAATTCTCAATTCCTCATTGATTTCTCTAATCTGTGCTTCCAGCGTGCATACGCTTCGGCATACTCCTCGCGTTTGGCGCTGTTCGGCTCGATGACGTCGAGGCGTTCGAGCGTGGCGAATGCTTCGTTGTTGTCGCGGTAGATGCCTGCACCGATGCCTGCTCCCTTAGCGGCGCCTACGGAGCCGTCGGTGTCGTAGAGTTCGATGACGGCGCCCGTCACACTTGCCAGCGTGTCGCGGAAGATGCCGCTCAGGAACATGTTGGCGTGTCCGGCGTGAATCTTCTGTACCGGTATGCCCATCTCTTCCATGATGTCGATGCCATATTTAAAGGAGAAGACGATGCCCTCTTGTGCGGCGCGTACGATGTGCTGCTTGCCGTGGAGGTTGAAGTTCACTCCGCGGATGGAGCAGTTGATTTCTTTGTTCTCGAGCATGCGCTCGGCTCCGTTGCCGAAAGGCAGTATGCTGATGCCGCCGCAGCCGATGGGGGCTTGCGAGGCGAGTGCGTTCATCTCGTTGTAGGAGATGCCTTCGGGGGCGATGACACGGCGTACCCACGAGTTGAGGATGCCGGTGCCGTTGATGCAGAGCAGCACGCCCAACCGGGTCTGTTCGGCGGTGTGGTTGACGTGTGCAAAGGTGTTGACGCGCGATTTAGGGTCGTAGTTCACCTCGCCGTTGACGCCATACACCACGCCCGACGTGCCTGCGGTCGAGGCAATCTCTCCTGGGTTGAACACGTTCAGCGACAGGGCATTGTTGGGCTGGTCGCCGGCGCGGTAGGTGATGGGGGTGCCGGCTTTCAGTCCCAGCTCCTGTGCGGCAGCCTGGCTCACCTGTCCCTGTTCGGCAAAGGTGGGACGGATGTCGGCAATCAGCGACGGGTCGAAGCCGTAGTATTTCATCAGGAAGTCTGCCACTTGTCCTTGCTTGAAGTCCCAGAACATCCCTTCCGACAAGCCCGATACGGTGGTGCATATCTCGCCACTCAGCTTCATGGCGATATAGTCGCCCGGCAGCATCACCTTATATATCTGTTCGTAGGTGGCAGGTTCGTTCTCTTTGATCCCTGCCAGCTTCGAGGCGGTGAAGTTACCCGGGGAGTTGAGCAGGTGCGACAGGCACAGCTCTTCGCCCAGCTCTTTGAATGCCTGTTCGCCATAAGGCACGGCGCGCGAATCGCACCAGATGATAGAGGGTCGCAACACCCGTTGCTCGCGGTCTACGCACACCAATCCGTGCATCTGGTAAGAGATGCCGATGGCTTTGATTTCGGCGGCACTCACGCCCGACTCCGCAAGTACGGCAGCGGTGGCACACTTCAGGTTCTCCCACCAGCTTTCGGGGTCTTGTTCTGCCCATCCCTGACGCACGGCGATGATGGCTGCTTCTGTTTTTGGAAAGAATGCCGAGGCGGCGCACTTGCCGGTTTCGGCGTTGACGAGGCTCGCTTTGATGGAGGAGCTTCCGATGTCATAACCTAATAGATACATAATGCTCTGTTATTTCCGTAGTTTATTATAGATTTTCTTGTCGAACTTGTAGTAGCGTGCGGCGCGGTGTGCCACGCCCTGCTCTTTCTCGTCGAGCGGCACGATGTATTCCATCATGCCGATCTTCTTGTGAAAGTTGCGCACGTCAATGGTGGTGGCATAGATCACCTCGTAGAGCGCGCGCAGCTGTGCGGCAGTGAACTTGCGCGGGAGCAGTTCGAACAGCGCCGACGGGTTGAACTCTACGTGTTGGCGGATATAGGTCAGCGCCTCCTTGATGACCAGGTTGTGGTCGAATGCCAGCGATTTGATCTCTGCCAGCGCCACCCAGCATGCCTGATAGTCTTCGAGCTTCTGATTGTTGAGTGCGCGGTCTATCTTGACCAGCGACAGGTATGCGATGGTAACGATGCGTTCCACCCGTTGCTGCATGGCACGTTCGAGCCAGTGTACATCGCGCGGGTCGCTGGTGCGGTTCTTCGAACCGAATGCTTTGAATTGTATCAGGTTGACGTTCTTCAGTCCCGTGAGTTCGTTGAGTACACGTTTGGCAGCTTCGTCCAAATCTTCGTCCATATAGATAAGGCTGCCGGGCAGCTTCATGTCGTGGAACACTTCCCCGTGCTCCTCTCCTGCCCGCTTGACGAGTAATACCTTCAACTGCTCACCGTCGAAACCCAGTACAACGCAGTCTACCGATATGTGATTGTTGGCTAATGGTATTTTGATTCCCATGATATTACACCGTTCGTTGAATGATTGGTTTGCAGTCCGATTGTTGCCTTGCAAACTGCAATGATTAATAAAACCGCTGCAAATATAGAATATGTTTCTTACGATGCAATAGAATAGCATGCTTTTTTATTCGTTTTAAAACATTATTTATCAGTAATATATATATCTTATCTTTTACAGTAAGTTTTGGCAGCTTATCTTCTTTGCTACTATATGGTTATCTTCCTTCATACCATAAGGTTTCGTCCGTCGTTTCCGGTGGAGATGCTCCATCGTCTCCTGCAAAAGAGCTATGCAGCCTCCTGCAAGGGGGCTTTGCAGCCTCCCCCTGCAAAAGGGTCTTGTTTAACGTGAGTTCGACCTAAGCCGCGGACAGAAGAAAAACTACGCCACTGCCGTATCACTGCCTTGATAGGACTATATCACGGAGCTTGATATGACTTTAACGAAATGAATTATTCTGACAATATCTAAAGGATAACAGGGCATTGACAGGAGTAGGCACAGTAAGGTCGTATACTTGACCATGTACAGTCGTATACCTTACCACGTACAGTCGTATACTTTACCGCGTTCAGTCGTATACTTTACTTCACCCCCTCCTGAAGGTGTTGTAGGGCATCTCCATGGACAACGATGGCTTGCTACAGGAAGATTCGGAAAAAGATTAACAGTCTGTGGTATCCGCAATCGGTGACGGCACACTTACGCTACGGAAGAGGTACATGGTCGGCATGGCTCTTTCTTACATCAAACTCACGTTTGTTTATGTGTCGGAGGGGATTATGCGTGGAGCAGGCGGTCTTCCTCGATAGGCAGCAGCGCCAGTGTTTGGCGAATCCGCTCGTAGAACTGAGCCAGGTGCTCGCCGTCTACGAAGCCGTGGTGTACGCAGGCGGCTATGGGCAGCTTGTTGTCGGCGGTGAGCTGTCCCACGGCGAAGAGGGGGTAGTCGTTGCCCCGGTCGCTCTTCAGGGTGCAGGTGACGGAGGTAAACGGCAGCTTGGGAACGGCGCTTACCACCACCGTATCGGTCTCCGACTCGGCGTTCTCCACCGAATAGGGGTCGTGCTCGCTGACGCCGGCTATCTGCGCCCGGGCGGCTTCATAGAAGCGGGTAAAGTCGTAGTCGAACGGCACGCGCACGGTGGTGAACCCTCCCGTGTTGTCTTTCACCGGCACGTACACGTCGATCTTGTCGTAGAGCACGATGCGCCCTTCGTTGTCGAGCCGGTAGCGGAATGCTTCGATGCGGTTGACAGCCTCCATGATGGCATACAGGTAGTAGATGAAGAAGGATTCTTTGCGTCGGTGTGCCGCTTCGCGGGCATTGCCGCAGCAGACTTCGCACGTGATGTTGACGCACGGATTGGCGAATCCGGCGAAGAATTCGAAGTTGGACTTTCGCTCCCAGGTGTTGAAGTCGATAATCTGTTTCATATAGTCTTGTTTTTATATCGTTAGAAGATTGTTTCGATGGCAGCATATACCGATATGGCGATGATCGTCAGTCCGCCTGCACAAAGCGGGACATACAGTCGGTGTATGGTGGGTTGGGGTTTGTACTTGCTCACCTTTCGGAATATCAGGAAGACGGCGGTTGCCGCAGCAAAGCCCACCAGCGCCCCTGCCAGCAGGTCGCCCGGATAGTGCACCCCCAGGGAGATGCGCGAGTAACAAGCCAGCGTTGCCCACCCCATGAGGAAGAGTGTGCACCACCACTTGCGGAACAGGAGCCATACGAAGCATGCCAGTCCGAATGTGTTGGCTGCGTGGGCGGAAGGGAAGCTGTACCTGCCTCCGCGGTAGCCGTTGACAATGTGCACGAGGTGGCTGATGGGATTCCCCGGTTGTGCCGGACGCAGCCGGGCTACGTCGGGACGAATCACCGAAACGGTGATTTGATCGGTCAGCGCAAAGGTGAGTGCGATGCCCAGCACAATCAGGAGGAACATCCGCCACTTGAAGTTGTACCACAGCGTGTATAGCAGTGCGATGTACATGGGTATCCATATCCACTTGCCGCTGTACTGATACATAAAAGCATCGGAGAACGGGCTGTGTATCCCGTTGAGGAAGAGGAAGAGGTTGCTGTCCAACTGAAGAAAGTCCATCTCTATCGCTTTGAAAGGTCGTCGTAAAGGCTTTGGAGATAGGCTTTGCCGGGCAGGAGGTTGCTTCCCGGGCGGGTTCCCGCGTCGACCACCGCGGTTTGGGTGGTGCAGTCGTATATCAGGCTGTTGTCGGGTGTGACCATGCCGAAAGCATCAGGCACGGTGAAGAAGGCAAAGTGGGGCGATACCGGATGGAGCAGGTCTTTGCTGAAGGTAAACTCCCCGTGCGGCAGTCCCAGCTGTGCCAGCAGTGTGGCGGCGATGTCGTGCTGACTGCCGTAGGTCTCGATGCTGCGCGGTCGGCGCACGGCGCCGCCTACGATGAGCAGCGGGATGTGGTAGCGCTCCTCCGTCAGGTTGCTGATGTGCTCGGGGTAACAGCCCAAGTGGTCGGGCACTATCAGCACGACCGTGTTCTTCCATTGCGGCAGGGTGCGGAAGCGGTCGATGAAGTCGCCCACCACACTGTCGGTATAGGCAAACGCATTCAGGCGGTCGTTGGGCAGGCGGCGGTAGGGCACCTCGAACGGCTCATGACTGCTCGAGGTCTGTACCACGCGGAAGGCGGGAACGGTGTCGTGTCGGGCAGTCTCCAACTCTTGCAGCAGCCGGCGAAACAGCAGGTGGTCGTGTACGCCCCATTTACTGAGCCGCTCGGATACGGGGAAGTCTTTGTCGCTCACCAGCGTGCGGAAGCCCGATGCCATCAGGTACGAGCGCATGTTGGTGAAGTTGGCGTCTCCGCCATAGTAATACTGTGTGTCGTATCCGGCGCGTTGCAGCGTACCGGCTATCGAGGGGAGGTGTTGCGTCTTGTGCGGATATTTCATGATGCTCGTGGTGGGTTGTGCCGGATAGCCGCTCAGCACTGCCACCACTCCGCGGTCGGTACGGAAGCTGTTGGCATAGAAATGGGTGAAGAGTATGCCTTCGTGCGCCAGGCTGTCGAGCCGGACTGCCACATCGGGCGTGCCGCCCAGCGAGGTCATGAGGTGTGAGGAGAAGCTTTCGAGGAGGAGTATCATCACGTTGGGACGTGCCACGGTGAAGAGCGTATCGGGTGTCGGCGTGTGCGTGGTGTCGACGAGTGTCCGCATCAGTTCTTCTGCCTGCCCGGCGGGCATGAAGCGGTATTGCTTGCCGAAGTTCTCCTGTTTGGCAAGCGATTCCATCAGGCTGAATATCGGATTCACCGCGGCATGGTTCAGCCGCATATCGTTGGTGAAGTAGACCTGTCCCACGTTCATGGTTGCCACCGTAAAGCCTCCCCGGATGGGGATGAAGAGCAATGCCGTTATCAGCAGCAGTATCAGTGTGGTGCGGACGCGGTAGTAGAGCAGTTTCAGGCGCTTCCACGTGCTGCGCTGCGTCAGGTAGAGGAGCAGGTAAACCAAGCAGCCGTACACCGCCATCGCTCCGATGCCTGCCGCCACTTGCCAGAGGCTGATGCTTGCCAGTGCATCTTTGGGCGAAGAGAAGAAGTAGAAGAGCGGGGTGGCATCGAGCGGGAAGCCCCAATACCCGTAAAGCCCCGCGTTGACAATGAAGATGACCGCCATCAGTGAGGTCACAATGCAATAGTAGACTTGCTGCATCTTCAGCAGGCGCTTCGAGAGCGTCCAGACCGAGAAGATGGCAAAGAAGGCGGGTAACACCGTCAGATAAGCCGCCAGTGAGAGGTCGAGCGGCAATCCGTGCCACATCACGCGCAGCCCGCCTGTCCATCCGGCACCGGCATAAAGGGAGTGGTGGAAGAGCATAAATATCGGCTTCTGCAACACGAAGAGCAGCAGAAACAGCACATATATTTTGATGATGCCGATGATTCTATCTTTCATGGCTGTAGGCTATGAGCGCCGATTGTGCCGGCACGTCGAGTGTTTGCCCGTGCACCGTACGCAGTCCGGCTTCGTTGATGACTCCGTCGAGGCACACAAGGGTATAGCTGCCGTTGGGTACCGTCACCTCGGCGTTCTCTCTGCGGCTGTTGTACGCCACAATAATCTCCTTCCAGGCATCACCGCCCGCATTACCTGTCAACCTGAAGGCAATGAGGTTGCCTCCCTTCACGGGAAGGAACCGCAGGTGTCGGCGCACTAATTCGGCATCGCCCAATCGGAATGCCGGATGGTGCTTGCGAAGCTGTATGAGCGCTTTGTAATAGGCAAACAGGTCGGCATTCTGTGCCTTGCGGTTCCAGTCGATGGCATTGATGGAATCGGGGCTTTGGTAGCTGTTGTGCACCCCTTTCTTGTCGCGCATCACCTCCTCGCCGGCATAGATAAAGGGGATGCCCTGCGAGGTGAAGACCACGGTTTGTGCCAGCTTGTCCAGCTTGTTGATCATGGATGGCGTATCGCCCTGCACGCAGGAGCGCAGGCGGTCTACCAGGCATAAGTCGTCGTGGCACGACACGTAGCTGATCAGCTGCGTGGGTTGCTCCGCCCATGCCTGCTTGCTGTAATTCACCAGGTTGTAGTTGAGGAACGGGTAGTCGATGGCTCCCACGATACCAAACTTGATGCTCTCCTCTTCGCCCGGGATGCCTGCCAGAAAGGCTCCCTTCATGTCGTCGTTGAAAGGACCCCGCAGTCCGTCGCGCAGCTCGTCGGAGAAAGCGGCAATGCCCGGCATCCGGTTGATGTTGGCTTTCATTGCCAGCGAGTCGGCAGGATATTGCGGCGGATTGGCTGCCCATCCTTCACCATATATAATAATGGAAGGGTCGATGGCGGTGGCAGCTTCGCGTATCTCGTTCATGGTTTCGATGTCGTGAATGCCCATCAGGTCGAAGCGGAAGCCATCGAGGTGATATTCGTTGATCCAGTAGCGCACCGATTCCACCATATACTTACGCATCATGGCGCGGTTGCTGGCTGTTTCGTTGCCGCATGCCGAGCCGTCGGCAAAGCTCCCGTCGGGCTTGTGCCGGTAGAAGTAGCCGGGTACGGTGCGTTCGAAGTTGCTGTTGGCAGTGTCGAAGGTGTGGTTGTACACCACGTCGAGCACCACGCGGATGCCTGCCTTGTGCAAGGCTTGTACCATCTGCTTGAACTCACGGATGCGTACCACGGGGTTATAGGGGTTGGTGGAGTAGGAACCTTCGGGCACATTGTAGTTTTGCGGGTCGTAGCCCCAGTTGTACTTATTCTCTTCCAAACGGGTTTCGTCGATGGAAGCGAAGTCGTACGAGGGAAGCAGGTGGACATGCGTGATACCCAGCTCCTTGAGGTGGTCTATGCCTGTGCTTTGTCCGTCGGGTGTGCGCGTTCCTTGCTCGGTGAGTGCGGTGAATTTTCCCTTTTCTCTGATACCCGAAGAGGGATGGATGGAGAAGTCGCGATGGTGCATTTCGTAAATCACCGCATCAGCCCATGATGCCAACGGAGGGCGGCGGTCGTCCTTCCATCCGTCGGGGTCGGTGAGGTGCATGTCAATGATGGCGCCGCGCGCTCCGTTCACGCCCACTGCACGGGCGTTGATACCCGGTGTTTCGCCCAGCCACTGTTTGTCTATCTGTACGTTGAATGTATAATATTTACCTATCAGGTCATCGCCCACCAGCGCCGTCCATGTCCCTTCCACGTCGCGTGCCATGGGAATGACTCTGTAAGGAGTCCCGCCGCTGCCTGTTGTGTAGAGCGACACGTTTACCCCGTCGGCAGTAGGCGCCCACAAGGTGAAAGTGGTGTTCTGCGGGGCATATTCCATCTCCAGCAGGTTGCCTGAACGAACCGGATATTGTTCGTAGGAAGTGTACTTCTCTTTCTTCGGCATGCAGCCGAAACATATTGCTGTTGCAATTCCCATCCATATGTGTTTCTTCAGTTCCATCCAACGTTGTAATTATCTGTTTATACTAACATAACAATAGCTTGGTGCTCTTTATACCGGTTTGGCAGGGAGCTTGTCGGGCTGATTCTTGGTGACGTACTCTTTCCAACTGCCGTATCCCTTGGTTGTTGGAGGTCGTCCCATTTGCAGAAAGTGACAATAGGCGGCAGCCAGTCCGTCGGTAGCATCCATAAAGCGGGGCATGTCGTCTGGAGGAATGTGCAACATCCGTTGCAGCATGTCGGCTACCTGCTCTTTCGATGCTTGCCCGTTGCCGGTAATTGCCATCTTTATCTTCAACGGGGCATATTCGGTAATGGGAATATCCCTGCTCAGCGCCACTGCCATTGCCACTCCCTGTGCACGTCCGAGCTTGAGCATGGACTGCACATTCTTGCCGAAGAAAGGTGCCTCAATCGCTACCTCGTCGGGCAGGTAGCTCTCGATGATGCTCAACATGCGGGCATGGATATGTCGCAACTTCAGGTAGTGATTGGCAAACTTTCGCAGGTCAATGACGCCCATGGCTACCATTTCGGGACGCACTCCGTTGACACGCAGTATGCCATAACCCATTATGGTGGTTCCCGGGTCGATACCCAGAATGATTTTCTCATTAACGGGTTGTATCACAGCCTACTGTTTTTTGCGGCATAACCATATTTGTTTTATTTGCGGCAAATATACAACTTTTATATCTCAGGCAGGTATATTCGACAGAATATCCAACAAATGTTTCCAAAACTTATCAACACTAGGGATATGCATCCGTTCGTCGGGTGAGTGTACGCCCCGCAGGGTAGGTCCGAATGATATCATGTCCAATTCGGGGTATTTATCGAGGAACAGTCCGCACTCCAATCCGGCGTGAATGGCCATCACCTTGGGGACTGTGCCGAACAGGCGTCGGTACGAATCGGTGGCAATCTGTAGAATCTCCGAGTGGGGATTGGGCTTCCAGCCCGGATAACCGTCGCTCGAAGTGGCAGTAGCTCCTCCCATCTCAAACACAGTGCGTACCATCTCGGCAATGTCGCGTTTGGCAGATTCTATCGAACTGCGTTGGCTGGTTACGATGCGTATCGTGTTGTCGGGAGCCATCTTTACCGATGCCAAATTGGTAGAGGTTTCCACCAGTCCTGGTATGTCGTGACTCATGGCATACACACCGTGCGGCATGGCGTAAAGTATTTGCAGCAGTCGCTTGGTGCTCTCCTTGTCCATGGCTTGGGAATGCATCTCTTCCGATTCGAGCAGGAGTTGCAGGTCGGGGTCGACGGCGGCATATTCGGTTTCCACTTCGGCGGCGAAGAGATTCAGCTCGGCGCGCAACTCGTGCTTGTCCGTCTCTGGAATGGCAACCACTGCCGATGCTTCGCGTGCGATGGCATTGTGCAGATTGCCTCCGTCGATGGTGCACAGATAGAGGTTGTATTTCTTGAATGCCCGCATCAGAAAACGGTTTAGTATCTTGTTGGCATTACCCAAGCCCAAATGAATATCTCCTCCGGAATGTCCGCCTTTGAGACCCTTGACAGATACCTTGCAGGCAAAATATCCGTGAGGCAGTTCCACCTTATTATATATAAGCGTTCCGGTGGTGCCTATACCGCCGGCACAGCCGATAAACAGTTCGCCTTCGTCTTCGGAATCGAGATTCAACAGCATGTGTCCCGTCATGAATCCCGGTTTCAGGGCGTTGGCGCCGGTCAGTCCGGTCTCTTCGTCGACGGTGAAGAGGCATTCTATCTTGCCGTGCGACAGGGTGTTATCGGCAAGCAGCGCCAACTCGGTAGCCACACCAATACCGTTGTCTGCCCCCAGCGTGGTACCTTTGGCTCGCATCCACTCTCCGTCGATAACGGTTTCTATCGGGTCATTGAAGAAATCGTGCTGTACGTCGTTATTTTTCTCGCACACCATGTCGATGTGTGATTGCAGAATGACCGTCTTGCGGTTCTCCATACCTGCGGTGGCAGGCTTGGTGATGAGCAGGTTACCTACTTCGTCACTTTTTGTCTCTAATCCATGTTTCTCTCCGAAAGCCTTCAGGTATGCTATCATTTTCTCCTCGTGTTTGGAGGGGCGTGGCACTTGGCATATCTCTGCGAAGTAGTTGAACACGCCAGCCGGTTTCAAATCATTCTTTTCCATCTTGATTTTATTTATAAGAATTGGTTTTAATCTTTTTTCATGCAAAAAAAACAAGTTAATCCTTGCAAAGCTCTATATTTGCACCCACAAAATTAGTTAGAAATGATTGATACGCTACTAATTACATTGTTAATAGTTGCTATTTGTCTGATTCTGTTAGGAATAAAAGTCTTTTTTGTCAAGAATGGAACCTTTCCCGGCGGACACATCAGCGAAAGTGAAGCGATGCGTAAACGGGGTATAGGCTGTGTTCAGTCGCAAGACCGCGAGGCACGCTGCAAGCCGCGGAATGGTGTTGTCCCTCTGAAACGACAATGAATATCTTATTAAACAATTATATTTAAAACAATTTATGAAGAGATTGAACTACCTCCTGAACACTCTGGCAGCACTGTCACTGATTGTTCTTTTCTCCCAATGCTCCGGTAAAGCAGATAACCAGGCAGTAATTTCGGCACCTGCGACAGGCGAACTCACGGGTATGAAGATTGCTTTTGTCGAAGTGGATACTTTGCTTGCCAAATATAACTTTAGCGTTGACTTGAACGAGGCAATGGTTAGAAAGAGCGAGAATGTAAGATTGCAGTTGAACCAGAAAGCACGCGATTTGGAGAAGCAGAAGCAGGAATTCCAAAACAAGTATGAAAACAATGCCTATCTGTCACCAGAGCGTGCCGAGCAGGAGTATCAGCGCATCGGCAAATTGGAACAGGATTTGCAGACACTTGCCAACAAGCTGCAATCCGAATTGATAAGCGAGAACGAGAAAAACAACCTGCAATTGCTCGATTCCATCAGTACTTTCATCAAAGAGTACAACAAGACCAAAGGTTACAGCATGATTATCAGCAACACAGGTTTCGACAACTTGCTGTATGCCGACCCCGCCTTTAATATTACAAAAGAAATTGTGGAGGGACTGAACGCCCGATACTCTACTCCGGCAAAGAAATAATTGTCCGGTAGTCACCTTTTATCGGGAATAGTGCAGTAAACAGGAGATACGGAAAGTGTATCTCCTGTTTTTTTGTGTCCAATTCGTGCCATCCGTATGCCATACACAATTTATCGCCCGACGCAGCCGGATTCTGCAAATTCTGATTACTTTTGCCCCGTAATTTAGAGAAAACGACGTGTTTATGGAAAAGCAAAGACCCTTGATATTGATATCCAATGACGATGGCGTTATTGCAAAAGGTATTAGTGAACTGATTAAATTTCTTCGCCCGTTGGGCGAAATCGTTGTAATGGCGCCAGATGCACCCCGTTCGGGCAATGCGTGCGCCATTACGGTAACAGAGCCGATTCATTACCGGCTGATTCGGCAGGAAGTGGGGCTGACGGTCTACAAATGTTCCGGTAAACCTACCGATTGCGTGAAACTGGCGTTTCATACGGTTCTCGACCGTACCCCCGATTTGGTGGTTGGCGGTATTAATCATGGCGACAACTCCGGCATCAATGTGCACTACTCCGGTACGCTGGGTGTGGTCATCGAAGGCTGCCTCAAAGGGGTGCCTTCCATCGGCTTCTCGCTGTGCAGCCACGAGCCGAATGCCAACTTTGAACCGGCAGGCGAACTGATTCGCGAAATAGTCCGGCAGGTATTGGAACACGGGCTGCCCCCCCTGACATGTCTCAACGTGAACTTCCCCGTTGTGGACGAGATAAAAGGCATTCGCATCTGCGAACAATCCAAAGGCGCATGGGTCAACGAATGGGAAGACCTTGCCGTTCATAGGGATCTTCATTACTACTGGCTCTCCGGAGAGTTTGTCGACAGCAATCTTGACGACGAACGTACCGACCATTGGGCGCTTGCCAACGGCTATGCCGCCATCACCCCCGTGACGGTCGACGTGACTGCCCGTGACCTCATAGACAACCTGAAAACCTGGTTCTGAAGACGATGCGTTATTACCTCATAGTCGGCGAAGCATCGGGCGACTTGCACGCCTCCCGTCTGATGGCTGCCCTCAAGGAAGCGGATGCCGAAGCGCAGTTCCGATTCATGGGAGGCGACCTAATGGCGGAAGTGAGCGGAGAACCACCCGTGAAGCACTACAAGGAGATGGCGTATATGGGGTTTGTACCTGTATTGTTGCACCTGCCTGCCATCTTTGCCGCAATAAGGATGTGTAAACGCGACATCGAGGCCTGGCAACCCGACGTGGTGATACCGGTGGATTATCCGGGGTTTAACTTCAAGATAATCAAGTATGTTAAACGGACAATTCATCGTCCTGTCTACTACTACATTGCGCCCAAGATATGGGCATGGAAGGAATACCGCATCAAGAATATCCGTCGCGATGTTGACGAACTCTTCTCCATCCTGCCTTTCGAGAAGGCATTCTTCGAAGGCAAACATCACTACCCGATACATTACGTAGGAAACCCCACACTTGACGAGGTTACACAATTCAAAACTATGCATGCCGAGAAACGCGACAGCTTTCTCGCTGCCAACGAACTGCCCGACAAACCCATTATCGCCCTGCTGGCAGGTAGTCGCAAACAGGAGATTAAGGACAATCTGCCGGACATGATTCGGGCAGCAGCAACGTTTGCTCACTGCCAATTACTGGTGGCAGGAGCGCCGGGTATCGATGCCGACTATTATGCCCGCTACATCGGAGATACATCCGTGCGGGTACTCTTCGGACAGACATACCGGTTGCTGCAACAGGCAGAAGCCGCGTTGGTAACATCGGGCACGGCAACTTTGGAAACGGCACTCATGGATGTGCCTCAGGCGGTGTGCTATCACACGCCCGTACCCAAACTCATTGCATGGTTGCGTCGGCACGTGCTCAAGGTGAAATATATCTCGCTGGTCAATCTGATTGTCGACCGCGAGTTGGTGAGAGAACTGGTGGCAGATACCATGACAGTGAAGCAAATGCAAAGCGAACTGAATCGGCTGCTCAATGACCGGGAGTACCGTAAAAAACTGCGTTATGGATATGCGGAGATGCGGTTGAAGCTCGGAGATCCGGATTCACCCCGACGAACGGCAAATAGGATGATAAAATTGTTAAAAAACACAAAGTCGGTGCAGTAAACGCCCGACTTTTTTGTTTCTATGACAGAAAATATAAATCACTTTGATTATGAAAAGGTTACAGAAATTTATTGGAGTAGTTTGCCTGACAGCCGTATCGATGCTTCAGGCATGTAGCAATGAAGACGGTCATTCTCTTGGCGATATTGTAGTCGACTGGGCTACCGTACGTGTAGAAGATAATACGTTTTACTTGCAGGGAGATGGAGTTGGTTCACTTTGGTTGGTGAATACAAATTTGGGATTCTATAGACCGGTCGACGGACAACGAATATTGGCATATTACAATCCGTTGTATGACAATTTTGAAGGATACGATCAGGCTGTGAGACTGCTCGACTTCCGCGAAGCACTGACTAAACAGACTGATGAGCTGACCGAGGAAAATGCCGCAGAACTGGGTAATGACCCTATTCTGATTTATAAAGGCGACATGGGCTTTGGCGGCGGATATATGAATCTCATCTTCTACCAGAACCTGCCGAAGGACTTGAGTACAAAACACCGAATCAGCCTGGTAGAAGTAAAAACCGACACCGATGACGGGTATGTGCACTTAAAACTGCTTTATAACACCTACGGCGACAAAAGCGGTCGGTATGTAGCCGGATTGGTGTCGTTCAATCTGGACAAGTTGGAGATTCCCGACAATACGAAGGGATTCAAGGTACAGCTTAACTCTGAGGAGAACGGCGAAGTTGAAGTGACATTTGACAGGCGACAAGCAAATCAAACCATAAACGCTGAAGGATTAGAGTTCTCGAAGATGCAATTAGAGTAAGACAAAAGTGTTTTCAGCAAAGGTGACTTTGCCAAGAAGCCGGGTGAATGTGAATTCCTCCGGCTTTTTTGCGTCTACACCAAGAAATAGAGGTAGACTACTGCTGCCGGTATTGCCAGCAGGGCACTGTCAAAGCGATCGAGCATGCCACCGTGACCGGGCAGTATCTTGCCCGAATCCTTAATGCCTAATTGCCGTTTGAACAGCGATTCCGTCAGATCACCAAATGTTCCGAATACCACTACTACTAATGCCAGCCCTGCCCACTGCCACGTCGACATGAACGGTTCGAAACGGGCAAACAGCAATGACGATGCAATGGCAAGTATGCCTCCGCCGATACTGCCTTCCCACGATTTCTTGGGAGAGATGCGCTCGAACAAACGGTGTTTTCCCAGTAGTGAACCTACACAATAGGCGCCCGTGTCGTTTAACCAGATAAAGACGAATATTGACAGTGGGAGTATGGGGTTATAAACGGGTACCCAAACATCTCCACCTTCCCATAAGGGTTCGGGCAGGTGCGTCAGGGTGCGGAGCAATGCAAAGGGGAGCGCTACATACACTTGCCCCAAGAGCGTACATGCCCAGTTGCCGATGGGATTGTCGTGCTTCAAATATAGCTCGGCAATGATCAGAGAGAGTATCAGTACCAGATAGGGCAGGAAAATCTCGATACCTATTTCCGAACGTCCCATGAATGCCATCACGAGATAACCGCCGCCTATGGCGCCGACGAGTGCATTGACCTTGACCTTTCCGCTTTGGTTCATAAGACGGGAAAACTCATACACGCTCAATGCAGCAATGAGTGTGAACAGGATGCCGAACGAAAGAGGGCTGTATAAGATACAGCCCACCAAAATGATCACAAATAGTACACCGGTAACGGTGCGTTGCAGAAAATTGCTTTTCATTATGTTGTTTCTTTGATTATGCAACGGTTTCCGTTGTTTCTCCGTCTTTCTTCGGCGCGTCGTTCTCTTTCGACGCGTCACTGTTTTCGGAGGTAGATGCTTCTTTCTCGGCTTCCAACGTGTTATTGTTGTTGATGATCTCTTCCGATCGCGAAGCCCATGGGCGTTTTCCGAAAATATGCTCTACATCTTCGGAGTAAATCACCTCTTTGTCGATGAGCAGTTGCGCCAGTTGGTTATGACCGGCTTTGTGTTCTGCCAAGATGGTTTTGGCGCGTTCGTACTGTTCGTTGATCATCTTCTTCACCTCTTGGTCGATCAGCTCGGCGGTTTTCTCGCTGTATGGGCGGGTAAACGAGTATTCGTCGTTGTTGTAGTAGCAGAGGTTGGGAAGCTGTTCGCTCATGCCGTAGTAGGCAATCATGCTGTAGGCTTGTCGGGTAATACGTTCCAAGTCGTTCATGGCACCGGTAGAGATATGTTCGAGGAACAGCTCTTCGGCAGCCCGTCCGCCCAGTGTGGCGCACATCTGGTCGAGCATCTGCTCTTTGGTGGTGATTTGCCGTTCTTCGGGCAGATACCATGCTGCTCCGAGCGACTGTCCGCGGGGCACGATGGTTACTTTGATAAGTGGATTGGCATATTCGAGCAACCATGAGATGGTGGCGTGTCCGGCTTCGTGCATGGCGATGGAGCGGCGTTCGGCTTCGGTGGTGATTTTGGTTTTTTTCTCCAAGCCGCCCACGATTCGGTCTACTGCATCCAAGAAGTCTTGTTTGCCGACAAACTTCTTCCCGTGGCGGGCAGCAATGAGGGCAGCTTCGTTGCACACATTGGCAATGTCGGCGCCCGAGAAGCCCGGTGTTTGTCGTGCCAGCAGGTCTACATCGACCGTCTCGTCTATTTTGATGGGGCGCAAGTGCACAAAGAACACCTCTTTGCGTTCGTTCAGGTCGGGCAAGTCGACATGTATCTGTCGGTCGAAGCGTCCGGCACGGAGCAATGCTTTGTCGAGCACATCGACGCGGTTGGTGGCTGCCAGAATGATGACGCCGCTGTTCGAACCAAATCCGTCCATCTCGGTGAGTAGTTGGTTCAGGGTGTTCTCGCGTTCGTCGTTTCCGCCCATGGCAGCGGCTTTGGCGCGCGATCGCCCCACGGCATCTATCTCATCGATAAAGATGATGCAGGGCGCTTTCTCTTTGGCTTGGCGGAACAGGTCGCGCACGCGCGATGCTCCTACTCCGACGAACATCTCCACAAAGTCGGAGCCTGCCAGCGAAAAGAAGGGTACGTCGGCTTCGCCGGCAACAGCTTTGGCAAGCAGGGTCTTTCCGGTTCCCGGAGGTCCTACTAATAAGGCGCCTTTGGGTATCTTTCCGCCCAAGTCGGTATATTTTTGCGGTTCTTTGAGAAACTCTACAATCTCTTCGACTTCTTGTTTGGCTTCTGCCAAACCGGCTACATCCTTGAATGTGATTTTAGAGTTGTTGGCTCCTTTTTCATAGAGTTGCGCACGCGATTTGCCTACGCTGAATATGCCTCCGCCTCCTGAGCCTGTTCCGCCGCCTAACCGGCGCGACATGTATATCCAGAACACAATGAGCAGTGCAAACGGAAACAGTTGCCAGAAGAATGAGGCGATGTAGTTGCGTTTGGTTTTATACTCGGCTTTGCCATTGAAGTGCCCGTTATCTGTCTCCTGTTTGATGAATCGGTCCATACTGTCGGTCGACGGAGCTTCGGTAAGTACCAATGGGTTCTTTCCGACCTCGTTTGAATCGGCAGCAAACACATCTTTTACATGTTCGGGTTTGATGTATGCTTCTACGGATGCATCATTGTAGGTAATGATGTTGTTGACATATCCATTGCTTACATATTTTTGAAACTCACTGAAAGCTACGCTCTTGGCGCCCATGTTGCTGTCGTTGAAAAGAAACAGGGAGCCAAGTGCTAATGCCAGAAACAAGTAGAACCAGTTCAGGTTGAACTTGGGCATATTAACCTTGTTAGGCTTTCGGGGGGGGGTGTTACTCGTATTGCTCATACAAATGTTTTAATCAATATCGGGAATTTGTTTAAGTTGGGCGTCTGCCCATAAATTTTCGAGGTTGTAATATTCTCTTGTTTGCGGAAGGAAGATATGTACCCACACATCGGCGTAATCCATTGCTACCCATTCTGCATTGCGCAATCCGTCAATGGCAAAGGGGTTTATACCGGCGTTTTTGCGGGTATATTCTTTAATGGATTCGACGATGGCAGTTACCTGCGTATGGGTATTGCCTTGACAGACAACAAAATAATTGCATACTGTGTCACCTATCTTTGTAAGATTTGCCACGACAATCTTCTTTCCTTTTTTATCTTGAATACCTTCGGTTATTTGCTGAATAAGTTTATTCGCTTCGTTCATTATTAAGTTGCTGAAATGGTGGGCAAATATACGGTGAAATATTAGATTCTAAAAAAAAAATAGTGAATATGTTTGTTAATCTAAGTTTCTTAGTATCTTTGCAGCGCTTTTGGGTAGCGCTTCTGGGATATGGTGTAACGGTAACACTACAGATTCTGGTCCTGTCATTCCTGGTTCGAATCCAGGTATCCCAACAACGTTTTTAGATATAAATAGGCTTTAGTAGTTTATTTTTATATGGTCCGGAAAGTTCTCTGTGAAGAGGGTACTTTCCGGTTTTTTGTTTTGATTCGATACTTCCTATTTCAGTTCTTCTGCCAGTTTGGCTTCCAGCTCTTCGCCGCGCAGTCCGCGGGCAATGATGGTTCCGTCTTTGCCGATGAGCATGAGATGTGGAATGCTGCTTACGGCGTAGATGGCAGCGGCTTCGCTATTCCAGTACTTCAAGTCCGACATTTGCGGCCATGTGATGTTGAGGTCTTTGATGCCTTTCTTCCAAGCGTCGCCTGTGCGGTCGAGCGATACGCCTACGATTTCGAATCCTTTGTTTTTATACAGGGCGTAGAGCTTTACCAAGGTCGGCATTTCGGCGCGGCACGGGGGGCACCAACTTGCCCAGAAGTCTACCAGTACCACTTTGCCTTTGCCGGCATAGTCCGACAGTTTGATGGGTTTGTCGTCGGGGGTTTTCATTTCGAAGTCGCTGAACTTGCTGCCTACTGCTGTTTTCTTCATCTTTTCTACATTGCTTTTGATGCGTTGTATGGCTACGTCGTTGTTGTAGTCAGCCGGAATCTGCGGCATGAGTGGTTCGAGTTCGCTTACATCGAGATAGTAGTAGTAGTCTTTCAGCAGATAGATTCCTACGGGGTTGGCGATGTTGGTTGCGATGGCTTGCTTGGCGTAGTCGATCTGTTCGGTTTCTACTTTTTCCATCTCTTTTTGTTTTTGCTCGCGTGCTTGCTCGGTGAGCGTAGTGTCGCTTGCAGCTTTGTCTATCTCTGCCATGCGGTCGTTGTATTCGGAAAATTTCTTCCGGACTTCCTGATAGATGTTGTTGTTGGGTGTGCCGATGGCGTTGTAGTTGTCTCTGTCGAGCTGGAGGTATATGCGTCCGTTTTCGAGGAAGAAGTCCATGAGCATGTTTTTCCGGTCGGCTCCTTTGTAGCTGACGTAGCATATCATGGCGCTGTCTTGTATACCTTTGAAGGTAAATTCTCCTTTCTCGATGATGGCAGAATCCATTTTAGCGAGTTCTCTTCCTTGTACTTTGTTGAGGTAGACGATGTCTCCATCGGGTGCGTTTACGCTACCTTTGATGAGGTAGCCGTTATTGTTGCTGCATGCAGCGATCAGGGCTGCTGAAGCGAGCAAATAGATGAGTTTCTTCATTGTTGTTCTTGATAAATAGATGAATCATGCGGCAAATATAGGGAATAAAAAAATCCCTTTCAGTATAATTGAAAAGGATTTTTTATGTAACGCCTTCTTGCGAGGGTTATTCATACTCTTTTTACTCGGCTGCGGGTGCTTCGGCAGGTGCTTCTTCGGCAGGTGGAGTAGCTGCTTTGATGGCGGCTTCTCTTTTGGCAGCCAATGCTTTGGCTTTTTCTTCGTTTACTTTCTTTTCGGCGTCTAAGCGTGCTTTGGCTTCGGCTTTTTTGGCTTCGGTTTCTTTGGCTTTGAGGTTAGCCAGTCCGGTTTGCCGGTTGTTCTTCCATGCTTGGAATCTGGCTTCGGCTGTTGCCTCGTCGAAAGCTCCTTTTCGAACGCCGCCCATAAGGTGCTTCTTCATATACACACCTTCGCGCGAGAGGATGTTACGCGTGGTATCGCTGGGTTGTGCGCCTTGTTGTACCCAGTAGAGTGCGCGTTCAAATTTCAAATCTACGGTGGCGGGATTGGTGTTGGGGTTGTAGGTACCAATCTTTTCGATGAACTTACCATCACGTGGTGCTCTTGAGTCTGCAATCACGATGGAGTAGAAAGCGTAGCTTTTGCGTCCGTGGCGTTGCAATCTGATTCTTGTTGCCATTTAAAATAATTGTTGTTAGAGTTAATGATTTGAATAATGCTATTATCTCGTAATAGCGGGCGCAAAGATAGTGCATCTTTAGGAACCAAGATCTATTTATAAGGTGTTTTTTTGCTTTTTTGTTCTTTCAGCAGATAGAAGCACGACGTACAGCCATAGTTGCGCAGGTGTTTGATGTTCCCGATGCTTTTCCACATCTGTCGGGGGCGCCATCCGAACTTCTGTTCATAGTGCGGATTGATAACCCAGAAGAGTTTGTGGACAAGCCGGTAGTGGGTGGCTTGTATCAGCATTTCAAACCGTTCGATGGTTGTCCGGCAGTAGCAGATGTCGAGCAGCTCACTGATGCGTTCGGGACTTTCGCCTGCTATTTTGAGCAGTCCGTGGTATAGTGTGATGGGGAGCAGGTGTATGTAGGGCAGGTGTGCAACGATGGGGTTGCGACAGATTTGTTGATGCCCGCCGAAAGGCATTTGCCACGCGGGAAAGCTGACGAAGAGCACGCCGTCGTCGTCGAGAAAACGGTGGATAGATTCCATTAATTTGTATTTGTTGGGGATGTGCTCAATGACGTCGTGGACTATAATGATGTGAAACGGCTTTTCTATTCCGGCTATTTGGCATCCGGTGCAGGGGACGGTGAAGATGTCGCGGGCAAGGAAGGTACCGACCAGCTTCTCTTCTTCGAAGAAGCGGCGTGCCTCGTTAATGCGGTTTTGGGAGATGTCGATACCTGTAACGGTACAGCCCCGGCGGGCAAAAGGTGCCAAGTTTCCCCCTTCGCCACACCCTATTTCGAGTACGCGACAATTGGCTGTCGGGGTGAACTGTTCGATGTAAGGTAAAAAATAGTGTTCGCAAGTGAATGACAGCTCGTTAAAATAAGATTTTCTATCGGTATGGCGTTGTTGCATATAGGCGCTTATCGTTTATAATCAGTGCTTTTTATTAGTGCGACAAAGATACAATAAAAAAGTGCGAATAATACCGATAACGCGCCATTCTTTTGAGAAGAATTTTATGTTATCGGCATTATCCGTACCTGCGGATATTCAAATATCTTGGTTATTTAAACAGTTTCGGTGCGATGGTAGTCAGGAAGAGGCGGCAGTTCATCCAAGTGTGTCCACCGGAGGAGTAGAACGTTTCGCACTTCACCTTTTCCGTTCCGAGCTTTTTGGCTAATGCTTTGGCGCCGGCATAGAGGCTGTCATCCTTGCCGCAACCAATCCAGAGCAGCTTCAGGGTGCGCAATTGTTCGGCGGAGGCGTAGGTCTCTTTGAAATCTTGATCGAGTCCCTGCGGGAATACGGCGGGAGCCATGGGGCATACGTAAGCAAACTTGTCGGGGTTCGACAGTCCGGCGCCCAGCGTTTGGCGACCACCCAGCGAGAAGCCGGCGATGGCTCGGTTGTCACGTCCCTCTTTGGCGCGATAGTTTTTCTCTACGTAGGGGATAATCTCTTTGAGCAGCTCGTCAGTGAACATCTTGGTGCCCATCAAGTCCATCTGCGTGGCAGGATTTTTCTTCATCAGGGCAGGGAAGGGGTTGGCATAAGGCATCACGACGATCATTGGCTCGGCTTTGCCTTGCGCGATGAGGTTGTCGAGGATGTAGTTCATGCGACCCACCTTATACCATGTCTCCTGCGTGTCGGTCATGCCGTGGATCAGGTAGAGCACGGGATACTCTTTCTGCGTATCCTCGGTGTAGCCCGGCGGGGTGTAGATGAGCATCGGGCGCACCAAGTCGAGGTTCTTCGAGTTGTAGAACACATAAGTCACCTTGCCGTGAGGAACGTCTTGCAGATCTTGTACGGAGGGCGTTTTGCCTTTCACGTCGAGCAGACTGCCTTTGAAGCGTTCGTTGGGGAAGATGTCGACATTGTTGGGGTCGGCTACGGATATGCCGTCGACGATAAAGTTATAGGGATAGATGTCGGGCTTCACCTTACCGGTGGTCACGCTCCATATACCGTCTTCGCCTTTGGTGAGTGCGATGTTCTTCTTGAGAAATTGTGCGGTCAGTTCCACTTTGGTGGCGTTGGGAGCCATATAACGGAAGGTTACCGTTTGGTCGGCATGTACCTCGGGCGAGATGACGCGCGGCGGGAAGCGGAACGAGGGGCGGGCAGCACCGGGTGCGGCGCCTGCCGGAGGCGCGGTGACAAATGTCTGCGCTGTGGCTGTGGTCAGCGTCAAGAGCGCGAACGCTATGATGGAGTATAATCTGTTCTTTTTCATATTCTAATGTGCAGATGTAAGATTAATAATTGGCAGTTTGAAACAGCCGTTGGAAAGTTTCGTGCAGATAGAGCTTGGCATTCATCCAAGTGTGACCGCCCGAGCCTATGAATGCGATGTGGTTGATGCGGTTCTTTGTCAGCACGGCATTGAAATCGCTTGCCATCTGGTAGAGGAAGTCGCTGTTGCCCACGCCTGTCCAAATCATTTTCATCTCTTTGTTGGTCTTGTCGGGGTCGGCGGTGAGGTTGGTAAAGTTCCTCTCGAAGTCTTCCGCGCCTACACCCGATGCGTACGAGCATACCCAAGCAAATTTGTCGGTGTTGAGCAGTCCGGCACGCAGCGCCTGTGCACCACCGCGCGAGAAGCCGCCGATGCCGCGACCGAGTCGGTCGTTGATGGTGCGGTAGTTCTTATCCACAAAGGGGATGATGTCTTTCATCAACTCGGTGCCGAAGAGATCCATTTGCGGCATTTGCTCGGTGGGGGGGAAGTAGTAGGCGGGATTGCCGTAGGGCATCACGATGATAAACGGTTCTGCTTTGCCGGCTGCCAGCAGGTTGTCAAGGATGAAGTTGGCGCGACCTACCTTGAAGTAAACCTCCTCAGTATCGGTGGTGCCGCTGATGCAGTAGAACACGGGGTACTTCTTGTCGCCCTGCGGGTCGTAGCCGGGAGGGGTGTAGACAATCAGTCGACCGGTGGCGCCGATGGAGGGAGCATCATACATCACATACTCCACATTGCCGTGGGGCACGTCTTGGATGGAGTAGACATAGGGCGCCTTGCCCGGTATCTCTACCATGCTGCCTTTGAAAGTTTCGTTGGGGAACCAGTCAGGGTTGTTGGGATCCATCACGCGAATGCCGTCAACAACAAATTCATAGGGGTACATGTCGGGTTCGATGGGACCGACGGTAACGCTCCACACGCCGTCGGCATCTTTCTTCATGTCGTAGGGCTGCGGGTTGAACTGTGCATTGAGCTTTACATCCTTGGCATTGGGAGCCATGTAGCGGAAGGTGATGGTTTGGTCGGCGTGCACCTCGGGCGAGTTGGTGTTGATCCATCGCCGGGCGCCGCCCGCGGGCTGCGCCACGCTGTAGCAGGTGGCAGCCAGCAGCAAAGCAAGTAACAGAATGTTTTTCTTCATATTATAAATATGTTATAGTGAGTATTTGCGGCAAAGTTACGTCGATTGGCTATGCTGATGCTTGCATTTTTAGATAAAATGCTTGTAGTTTCAGATAATGCCATCCTATAACATGCGCGCGTAAGCTATTTATTATTGTACGCGCGTGAACCGTAATCTATATGGAGTGTAAACAAGTAGGCGTGCACGTTGTCTAAAAATATAAGAGAAGTATCTGAAAGTGTAATTTGTCATACAAAAGAAGGGTGTACTTTTGCCGGCACCAACCGTTACTTTAAAACAATTTAATACACAGAATGCTTATGAAAAAGATTTTATCTCTCTTGCTGTTGCAAATGATATGTATGGGCGCTCTCATTGCGCAGCCGGCAGGTCGTCAACGCATCGACGAATCGACACTGCCCGGTAAGCGTGGCGAACTCAATGTACGTAACTCCATGTATCCGCGCTTATTGCCCGATAACAGAATGGTATTTAAGGTAAAAGCTCCCGATGCCAAGACGGTTCAGATCGACTTGGGACGGAAATATGATTTGGTTCGCAACGCCGAAGGCGAATGGACAGGTACGACCGACCCGCTCACTCCCGGCTTCCACTACTACTCCCTCATCATCGACGGCGTATCGGTGGCAGACCCCGCCAGCGAGTCGTTCTACGGAAGCGGCAGGATGAGCAGCGGTGTCGAAAT
>JAISGR010000067.1 GCA_031262995.1 Prevotellaceae bacterium
AAGTCAGTCCAGAAGATGCCGCTGTTATTGTTGGGACCACCGCGGTGCCGGCTGCAAAAGTAAAGGGCAAGGTCTTGCGCTTCGTTGGCGGGGTGGTTGAGCTGTTCGGCAATGTTGCGGGTGGCATCGCCTTGGAAGTCGTCGTCGAACCAGGGCTGCGTCACGCCGGCATGGGTGAAGAGGTAACGCCCGTCTTGGAACGCGAACTGAAAATACTTCATGTTTTTACGGAAAACTTCATGCACCTCTTTCTCTATCAGGTCATTGTATCGGCTGCACGGCGGCATCTTCTCCGTGATGTAGTGCATGTCATGATTACCCAGCAGGAGAATCACATCATCGGGGTGTTTCTTTTTGAAACCAATAACGGCATTCAGGTTTTCTATCAGGTCATGGCAAGAGACATGTGTGTACGGGTCGAGGTAATCGCCCATAAAGATATACCGACAGTCGGGGTTTTGCTTGACCACTTCCTTCCAGTAGGTCAAGCCGTGAATATCGCCGATAACAATAGTTGGTCTCATTTTTCAATGATTTTAAAAGTATGGAACAAAGTTACAGCTTATCTCGTGACGTACCAAGCGTTTATGGTAAAAACTTTCGTGACGTTTTCTCCATTCCCATTTATATGCCTTACCTTTGCGCCACAAATTCAGTAAATGAAACTTATGATTAAAGCTCTTTTCTTCGACATCGACGGTACGTTGGTGAGCTTCCGTACCCATGTCATTCCTCCGTCTACGGTTCAATCCATTGCCGCTGCCCATGCGCGGGGCATTAAAATATTCATCGCTACCGGTCGTCCCAATGTCATTATCAACAACTTGTCGGAGCTGCAGACGCGCCACTTGATAGACGGTTACATCACCATGAACGGCGCCTACTGCTTTGTAGGCAATGAGATTGTGTACAAGCGTGCGATACCTGCCGCCGATGTGCATACGCTGGCGCACCTTTCCGTAGCGGAGCAGTTTCCCTGCATCTTCGTAGGCGAGCACGACATCTGCGTCAATCAAGCTGACAATCAGGTGCAACAGGTGTTCCTGGAATACCTGAAGGTGACCTCGCTGCCCGTGCGCGACCCGGCAAGCATTGTCTCGCAGCCGGTCTTTCAGATGAGTCCCTTTGTAACCGTTGACAGAGAGCGGGAGATGATGCCACAGCTGAACGGTTGCGAATCCAACCGGTGGTTTCCCGCCTTTGTCGACATCACTGCCCGAGGCAACACCAAGCAGCACGGCATCGGCGAGATGATTCGTCGCTTCGGTTTCTCGCCCGACGAGACCATGGCTTTCGGCGACGGTGGCAACGACATCGGCATGTTGCGGTATGCACACGTCGGCATCGCCATGGGAAATGCGCGCGACGAGGTGAAGCAAGCCGCCGACTATGTGACCGACAGTGTCGATGACGACGGCATCGCGAAAGCATTGAAGCACTTCGAGCTGATATAAATGGGCTTCATCCTCTCTCCTCCACGGGAGGAGGAGAGCCGGAGAATGCGTCGGTTGTCGCCTTTTTATTCCGCCTCGCTCAGGTTGCGTGCAATCTCTTCGTCGGAGAGCTGGTAGTTTACAAGGTCGCCTGCCAGGAACTTGTCATACGAAGTCATATCGATAAGACCGTGACCGGAGAGGTTGAAGAGGATGACTTTTTCTTCGCCGGTCTCCTTACACTTGTTGGCTTCGTTGATGGTGGCAGCGATGGCGTGACACGATTCGGGTGCAGGGATGATGCCTTCGGCTTGTGCGAAGAGGCAGCCGGCTTCGAAAGACTCAAGTTGTTGTATGTCGGTAGCTTCCATGTAGCCGTCTTTGAGCAGTTGCGAGACGATGACTCCTGCGCCGTGATAGCGGAGACCGCCCGCGTGGATGTTGGCAGGGGCGAAGTTGTGTCCCAATGTAAACATGGGCAGTAATGGGGTGTATCCTGCTTCGTCGCCAAAGTCGTACATGAACTTGCCTCGCGTCAACTTGGGGCACGAAGCGGGTTCGGCGGCAACGTAGCGCGTCTTTTTGCCGTCGAGAAGGGTGTGGCGCATGAATGGGAAAGCGATGCCGCCGAAGTTAGAACCGCCGCCGAAGCAGGCAATGATGACATCGGGGTATTCGCCTGTCATCGCCATCTGTTTTTCGGCTTCCAGTCCGATGATGGTCTGGTGCAGGGCGACATGGCTCAACACTGAGCCGAGTGTATAACGACAGTTGGGCGTGTTGATAGCCAGTTCGATGGCTTCGGAGATAGCAGTGCCCAGCGAGCCTTGGTAGTTGGGGTGAACGGTGAGGATGTCTTTACCGGCGCGGGTGGACATAGAGGGGGAGGCGGTTACCTGTGCGCCAAAAGTCTGCATGATGCTGCGGCGATAGGGCTTCTGTTCGTAGCTGATTTTAACTTGATAGACGGCGGCTTCCAGTCCGAACACCTTGGCGGCGTACGCCAGCGCGGCGCCCCACTGTCCGGCACCTGTTTCGGTGGTGATGTTTGTGATACCTTCGCGTTTGCAGTAGTAGGCTTGCGCCAATGCGGAGTTGAGCTTGTGCGAGCCTACGGGGCTGACGCTCTCATTCTTGAAGTAGATGTGGGCAGGCGTACCGAGTGCGCGCTCCAATCCGTAGGCGCGTACAAGCGGGGTACTGCGGTAGTACTTATACATGTCGCGCACTTCGTCGGGAATTTCAATCCACGAATCTGTCTGGTTTAATTCCTGCCGGCTCAGCTCTTGTGCGAAGATGGGGAAGAGGTCTTCGGGGCTAAGCGGTTGTTTGGTGGCGGGGTTAAGCGGCGGCATGGGTTTATTCTTCATGTCGGCCTGGATGTTGTACCAGTAGTGTGGAATCTCTTCTTCGCTCAGGAAGAAGCGTTTGGTTTGATTGCTCATGTGGTTGATTATTTAGTGTGTTAATAGAGTGTGCAAATGTAATGGAATTTTGTGATTTTTCAGCAGATGAGGAAGTAATAACGAAAGTAATCTGTGAATCAGTATTTTAACTTTAATGCCGTTGCAGGTATGCACGGGAACGGCAGGCAGTTCCTGCATCCGCCCGGCTTGTTGGCTCAGGTCACAAAGAACAGTTTTGAGAATCGAAGCTCCCATTAAGGAACGACAAAGCCCGCCGAGTTTCCTTGGAAGAAAACTTGGCGGGCTATCAGCTATCTCTCTATGATAAAAACTTAGCCTAACGAATCGGGAGCTTCCGGAATTTGAGCGTCCTTGTTCCCGTCATTGCTTGTGTCGTTTACCAGCTTTTCCAACCATACGAAGTTGGATTTTTGCAATTCGGCTTTCACTGCATCGCTGGGATGGAACACCATGTTGACACCCTTGATGGCGGTAGTTTTCAACTCTTTCTGCGTAGCTGCTCCTGCGGTGTGCAACGACACGGAGAAACTGCCCCAGTTACCCAGCTTGA
>JAISGR010000106.1 GCA_031262995.1 Prevotellaceae bacterium
CCTTGATGAACGCCCTCCGACGCTTGTGCTGCTCGGTGTGGAAATATTCCCATTGCGCCTGCACCCTGCCGTTCAACTCCAGTTCGGGATTGCTTTCGGCATATTCGAAGCCCAGTTGCTGATACACATGTATGAGGTCGGTAAAGATCAGGGCATTGACGCCTTTGTTTTGGTATTCGGGTTTGACTGCCACCAGCAGCAGGTCGAGTACCTTGGAACGGCGTTTCATGAAGAGCGCCTTCAGCAGGTAGTACCATCCGAAGGGGAGCAGTCGCCCGTGTGCCTTTTGCAGGGCTACCGAGAGCGACGGCATGGAGATGCCGGCGGCGATGAGTGTGCCTTCCGCATCGGTGATGAGGCTGACCATGCGCAGGTCGAGCACCGAGAGATACATCTTGACGTATTGGCTGATTTGTCCCTGCGACAGCGCCGAGTAGCCGAACAGCGGTTTGTAGGCTTCGTTCATCAGGTCGAAGATGGCTTGTCCGTATTCGCGGGCTATCTTGCGGCGCGAGGTGAACTTCTTGATTTGCAGGTTGTACTTGCGTTGCACCAGGTTGGCAATGCGGAGGTGCTTGTCGGGGATGGTCTCGGGGATATAGATTTTGAACTCTACCCAGTCCGCCTCTTTCTCGAAGCCGAGGTGTTCGAAGTGCGACTGGTAGTAGGGATAGTTGTACGTGGTTGCCATGGTACTGAGCTGGTCGAACCCTTCGATGAGGGTACCTTCGGCGTCGAAGTCGGTAAATCCCAGCGGACCTTGTATCTGTGTCATGCCCCGCTCCTTGCCCCACTCCTCCACGGTGCCGATGAGTGCGGCGGAAACCTCCGGGTCGTCGATGAAATCAATCCAGCCGAAGCGCACAATCCGTCTGTCCCACGTTGCATTGGCACGGCTGTTGACGATGGCAGCCACCCGCCCGACAATCTTCTCGCCGCGATAAGCCAGGAAGTAATCGGCTTCGCAGAACTCGAAGGCGGCGTTCTTCTTCTTGTTGAAGGTGTTGAGCATGTCGTCGAAGAGGTCGGGAACAGAGTACGGATTCTTCTTATACATCTGGTAGTTGAAGCGAATGAACCGGTTCAATTCCCGTCGGGTGGTGACTTTCTTGATTGTGATTGCCATAGCTGTTGATTACTAAAATTGCGCAAAGATAGTGGTTTATTGTGAAATCAGACTTCCGGGGCAGGCAAATGTCTTTATGCCTGATAGATGAGTACTGCCGTATATGCCACATAAGCCAGCACGAGGATGCTGCCTTCGATGCGCGTAATGGTGCGTTTGGCAAAGAAGAGTCCGAAGAGCCAGAGCAGGATGCCCGAGCCGACAAGGGTGAGCAGGTCGAAGTTGGTGATGCCCGTAACGGCGAGCGGCGTGATCGACGCGCTGCATCCCAGCACGAAGAAGATGTTGAAGAGGTTGCTGCCGATGACGTTGCCGATGGCTATCTCGGGGTTCTTCTTCAGGGCGGCTACGATGGAGGTGGCAAGCTCGGGCAGCGACGTGCCGCCTGCCACCAGCGTCAGTCCGATGACCGATTCGCTCACGCCCAGGCTGCGGGCAATGCCGCCGGCGCCGTCCACAAAGAGCGAACCGCCCCAGATGAGCGCCGCCAGCCCGCCTATTATATATAAGGTGGAGCGCCACACGGGCAGCTCTTTGATTTCATCCTCTTCGGCTTCGTCGTCTTTGTTACCGGCGATGGCAAAGGTGTATCCCAGAAAGATGACGAAGAAGCAGAGCAGCACCCATCCGTCGGTGGTGTTCAGGATGTTTTCACTGTCGCCGTCCAGCCATACATCGTTGGCGATGATCAGCAGCACCACCGACGAGAGGATGCAGAGCGGAATCTCTTTCTTCAGCGTATTGCGCGAGACGACAATGGGGGCAAAGAGCGCGGTACATCCCACAATCATTAGCGAATTGAAGACGTTGCTCCCCACCACGTTGCCGATGGCAATGTCGGCGCTGCCTTTGATGGCTGACGATACGCTGACAACCAGCTCGGGCGCAGAGGTTCCGAACGCCACGATGGTCAGTCCGATAACGATGGAAGGGATGCGGAAACGTTTGGCTACGGCAGCAGCGCCGTCGGTCAGCCCGTTGGCGCCGGCGAGGATGAGGACAAGTCCTCCGACAAGAAGCAGAATGTTCATTGGATTGATTGTTAGGATGATTTGCGGTGCAAATGTAATGAAATGTGTGGATATATTGTTCATTGCGGGGCTTTCTCTCCCGCCACCAGCACCTTTCGTCCGTCGTGCAGGGTGGTGGCAAAGAGGTAGATGTCGCCCCCTTCGGCAAGGCGGAGCTGTCGGCGCAGCCCGGCAACGGTGGCAGGGAAGTTGCGCACGGTGAGGTTGGCACGGGCGGTCGCGCCGAGCAGCGCCGTCAGCGCTTTGCGGTTGACGGCACAGCTGCCGATGAGGCGGAAGCGCCTGCCGGGGAAGTCGGCTATCAGGCGGTCGGAGGTGTAGAGGTGGGTGCTGACGGCAAGCTTCTCTATCCGGTAGCGGCAGGCAACGGTGCGAAAGGCGCCCGCCTTGAGCAGGGCGGCGTTCGGCTCGTAAAGATAGCTGTGCAGGCGGTCGGCATAGCGGCACGCGGCTTCCGATTCTTCCCGGCGGGTGAAGGTGAAGGCGGGCGGCAGGTCGGTCGCGACAGCCGGCGTGTGCGGCAGGTTGACGCAATGAATCGGCACCTCCCCGGTCGGCAACGGCTGGTGCCCCGACAGCAACAGCAGCTCCTTGCACTCATTGCCTGCGGCGACCACGTGCACCTGTTCGGTTGACGCCAGCGCCGACAATGCCTGCGTCAGGTCGAGCATCGGCGATAGCTTGAGCAGTACGTGTCGCGCCTTTTGCAGCAGCAACGGTTGCAGCGCAACCACATCCGGCTCGCAATCCGCCACGGCAATCACTTTGCCGCCATGTCCGTCGCGGCGGGCAGGGTCGACGTAGATGCAATCCACGGGCGACATCTGCTCCAGATAGGCGGCGGCATCGCTGTTCACCACCTTGATGTGCCGAAGCCCCAGCACCGCGAAGTTGTGGGCAGCGATGCGGCAGAGCGCTTCGTTTCGTTCCACGTACACCGCCTGCCCGAACCGTTCGCTCAGGAAGGCACAGTCCACGCCGAAGCCTCCGGTGAGGTCGACAACGCTGCCGCTCGGGTTGACAACGCTGCCGGTCGGGTCGACCAAGCCGTTGCCTGCCGCCGCGATGCGGGCTTTGTAGCGAGCCGTCGCCTCCGACGAGCATTGTTCGAGCGACAGGTGCGGCGGATAGCGCAGCTCCCCGCACGCCTGCCACGACGGAATCTTCTGTGCCGCCGCCTGTCTGCCGGCGATTTGCGTCAACGCCTCCTGCATCTCCACATCGGGGTAGCGGCGGGCTTGCAACGCCAGCGTGCGCACGTCGTCGGCGGCATGTTCGCGGACAAACCGGCGGGTGCTACTGTTCATCGGCGGGCATCTCTGCGGGGACGTACATGGGCTGGTTGCGAATGCCTTCGTTGCGCAGCTTGCCCTCGTTGCGCAGGCGGGCAAGCTGCAGCCGCGCCGTGCTCGACGTGAACCCGCACAGGTGCTGGAAGTCGCGCCGCGTAAGCACGCTGTGTGTGCGGAAATATTCCTCCAGCCGTTGGTCGATCTCGGCGTTCGAGAGCTTGGCAGAATGTGCGCCGGCATGCTTGACGTGCTCCAAATGCACCGCTCCTACGGAGTTGAGCAGCTCCTTGTCGGGGCGGAAAGCGATGGATTTGAGCATCACCTTGGCTGCTTTGCGTTTGGTTTCGGGCACCACCTTCTCGGTGCAGGTCAGGGTGGGGCGGAAGTATCCGATGCCTTTCAGGTGCACCTGCTTGCCGTTGGCGAGGGCGTCGCCCATGACATCGCGCAGCGAGGCGAGCACGGCGCTAATATCGGCAGGCGTCACGGTGCTGCGCAGATTGATCTCCCGACTCAGGTAGCGGGTGTCTGCCTTCCCGTTGTAGAGAGGGCGGGCGTGCAGGGTCTGTTCTTCCGTCTGTCCGGACGGGTCGGGGTTGTTGTACCATTCGAAGAGTATGGACATAGAGGTTGATGGTTTGAAATGAATGTTTAATACCGATAGCGTGAATGTTTATGCCGCCGACCAGCCGCCTTTATGCGATTCACAGGCTGCCCCGATACCGCTTGCGCGCCGGCTTGCTGCCATAAAGTCCCATACTTGTTACTATGCCAACAGCTGTTGGCAGACCTGCTCATATCCGTTGGCAAATCTGCTGACATCCGTTAGCAAATCTGCCAACAGCTGTTGGCATAGTAACAAGTATGGGGCAAAGATATATCAACTCTCCGACTTATGCAAATCGAGCCGGCATCTTGTGTGGATAAAGCAGGGGATGATTGTGGCAGACGCATAGAAGATTTTGGCGCTTGTCTTCTTTGGGTTGGATAAAAGAAGTACTTTTGTCACACAAAAAGATAGAATGGCACCCCCGTCATTTACATAATAATGTTAGCATGAACGGATTGGCGCCACATACGCAGGAAGTATTCGAAACAGCAGAATGATCAAGGAACTCATATACATATTCATTGGCGGAGGCATGGGCAGCGTCTTTCGGTATGCCGTGCAGGTGCTCTTGCACGAGCGGATTGTCCCTTATCACTTCCCGTGGGCTACGCTTACGGTCAACGTGTTGGGCAGCTTCCTCATCGGATTGTTTTATGCGCTCTCCGAACGTTTCAGCCTTTCGCCCGAGCTGCGGCTGTTCCTTACTGTCGGCATCTGCGGCGGGTTCACCACCTTCTCTGCCTTCTCCAACGACGGCGTGGCATTGCTAAAGGGCGGATGCTACGGCACGTTCCTGCTCTATGCCGTTGTGAGTATCTCTGCCGGAATAGCAGCAGCCGTTGCAGGGGGATGGGTTGTCAGGAAATAATCAGTTATCAGCATACACCCTATTATATATGAATATCGAAACCAATCGCATAGAATGTAAGCGCGAGTTGAACGAAGACCTCGAAAAGGAAGCCGTTGCATTCCTCAACTATCGGGAGGGCGGACTGCTCTATATCGGTATTGACAACATGGGCAGGCACTATCCCATTGCCGATATTGACGGCACGATGCTCAAGATAAAAGACAGGCTGAAGAATAATATCCTGCCCTCATGTCTGGGCTTGTTCGATGTCTGCACGGACATGATGGAGGGGCATCGGGTGATAAAAATCATCTTTGCCAGCGGTCTGGAAAAGCCGTATTACCTCGGCAAGTATGGCATGACACCGCGAGGATGCTTTGTCCGCATCGGCACCGCCGTGCAACAGATGCCGACACAGATGATCGAGACGCTCTTTGCCAAGCGCGTGAGAAACTCACTCGGTCGGATAGAATCGCCCAAGCAGGTGCTCACGTTCGAACAACTGAAGATATACTACGAAGCCGTAGGCAAAACGCTCAACGAGCAGTTTGCCACCAACCTCGACCTGTTGACTGCCGACAAGCGATACAACTACGTCGGCTACCTGATGGCAGACATCAATGTGACCTCTTTCAAGATAGCCAAATATGCAGGGACAGAACGCTATGACCTGATAGAGAACAATGAATACGGCAACTGCTCCCTGATTAAGGCAACCAAATCCATACTCAATAAACTGGAGGTGGAGAACAAGACATACACAAAGATTACACACCGGGAGCGTTTGGAGCGGCAGTTGTGGAATGCCGTGGCTTTGCGCGAGTCGGTCATTAACAGTGTGGTACACAACGATTATAGCCACGAAGGTTTCCCTAAAATAGAAATCTTTGACGACAGAATAGAGATAACATCGCACGGCGGATTGCCGCAGGGAATGGATCAGGAAGAGTTCTTTGCCGGTTATTCCATCCCGCGCAACAAGGAGATTATGCGCATATTCAGAGACTTGGATATGGTGGAATACCTCGGTTCGGGCGTTCCCCGCATCGTGCGTATATACGGGAAAGAGTGTTTCAAGTTTACCGACAACTTTGTCCGCATTACGTTCCCTACGGCACGCTCTTTCGGACAGGATGATGGGTTTGAGGAGGTGACTTCGGGAAGTGACCATCAAAGTGACCATCAAAACGACCATCAAAGCGACCATCAAAACGACCATCAAAGCGACCATCAAAGTAACTATCAAAGTAACCATCAAGGTAACCATCAAAACATAGTTCTAAAAGTATTGGAGGAACATCCTATGTCAAGGGCTGAATTATTAGGAGCGGTTGGTCTTAAAGGGCATACGGATAACAAGCGAAAGTACATCGACCCCTTGATGGAAGCCGGATTGATTGCGTTTACCATTCCCGGAAACCCGAAGGCGAGAGGACAAAAGTATCAACTGACAGAAGCGGGCAGGCAGAAGCTTGCCGCACTAAAAAACAAATAATCCCCCCATGAAATTTATGGCATTCTTCTTTCTCATTCTCCTTATTTATATAGGCATCAACGGATGGCTCTTCCATGCGCTGCTCCAGACAACGCGGCAGTGGCACGTGGCAGGCAAAATCGTCATCTCAATGGTGTACTGGCTGCTGGCGATCTCTTTCTTCCTGATGCAGGTGTGGCGTGATAAACTTCCGGTGGAGACAGGGCACTGGCTCTACTGGATTAGCAACGGGTGGCTGGCGTTCTTTTTCTACCTGGCGTTGCTGTACGGCATTGCCATGCTGCTCAAGCTTGTGGGGCTGCGGATTCCGCACGCTTTTGTCTGGTGCACGGGAGCCACGGCGTTGCTGCTTATCTGCGGATATATCCATTTCGACCGTCCGATGGTCAGGCGCATCAAGCTGGATTTGCCGCACTCAGCCCCGATGCGTATCGTTGCCGTCAGCGACGTGCACTTGGGCTACGGCATCACCCGGGGGCGGTTGCAGCGGTATGTCGACCTGATAAACAGCCAACATCCCGACCTGATTCTGATTGCGGGCGACCTAATAGACATGTCGGTTGCCCCGCTGTGGAAGGAACGGATGCAGGACGAGCTGAACCGGCTGCAAGCGCCGATGGGCATCTACATGGTGCCCGGCAACCACGAATACATCAGCGGCATCCGGCAATCGACAGCGTTTATCGAGCAGACCCGCATCACCCTGCTGCGCGACAGCGTTGTCCGCCTGCCCAACGGCATACAGCTGGCGGGGCGCGACGACCG
>JAISGR010000163.1 GCA_031262995.1 Prevotellaceae bacterium
GGGATGCGCCCTTTGTTGAGCGGGGGTACCTCAAGCTGCGCTATGGCACGCTCGTCGGGCAGTAGCCTGCCTACGACGGCAGGCACGGCGTCGGCAGAGAAGTGTACCGTGGCGCCGAAGGCTTCCGCCTCCACGGTCAGATCCATGATGGTAGCGGCAGCCACCGACGGGTAACGCGCACACAACGCCCGCACGGCATTGTAGTGTATCTGTCCGTCGCTCACCGCTTGCGTCACCGTGTTGCCGTTTATCTCAATGCCCGGATGGGTCATCACCGGCAGGGCACGCACCGCGGGTTGGCTGATAAGGTCTGCCACCCACGCTTTCATATTCCATTTACTCATTGTGTATAGGTATATATAAGGATACTTGCAATAAAGACGGAGATAGGTAATTCGTGTACTATTTCTTGTCCTGTCTATCTGTTTTTTCACTACTTTTACGGCGCTTTACGGCGCTAACTTTTCAATGTTTATGAAGAAGTATTATCTTTTCAATGTCCTGCTGTTGCTATTTGTGACAACGCTTGTCCTGAGTGGTTGCAGCAAAGACAACGGCGGAGAGCATCCGCAGCCCGTTCGTTCGTGGTACGTTTCCGCCGAACAGAAGGGTCAACTCACCAAAGAGGCAATGCAGACGCTTGCCAACATGGGCGGCTATGCCTCTTTCGCCTCGCTGGTGGATAGCGACGTACAGTTGGAGAAAATCACCTACCACACCGAATATCCCTCCGGCACCTCCGTTTTGGCTTCGGGAATGCTTATCATGCCTGCCAAGGTGAACGATCGGCAGCCGATGGTGGTCTATATGCATGGTACGGTGGCGGCGAACGGCGAGCCGTCGGCAAGCCTCTTCAATACCGAAACACTGCTGTGCGCGGTGATGGCATCCGCCTTCGGCTGCGTCACGCTGCTGCCCGACTACGTGGGCTACGGAGCAAGCGCCGACATCGTTCACCCTTACATCCACAAAGAATCGATGGGACAGGCAGGTCTCGATCTTATCCGTGCCTACCAAGAGTATGCCACGGAGGAGGGGTTGCCCTACACCAATCGCGTGATGCTCGCCGGCTACTCCGAAGGCGGCTATGCGGCAGTGGCGCTGCAAAAGAAGATACAGGAGAGCGCTGCGACGGGATTGCACATCGAGAAAACGATTGCCGGCTCCGGTCCGTACGACAATGTGAACTTCGCCAAAGCATTCCTCGCCACCGACGCCACCTGCGACGCACACTTCATCAGCAGCTACTTGTGGGCTTTCCAAATGTACAAAGAGGCTTACGGCTACGCCACAAGCTACGCCGACATCTTCTCCGATGCCGACAACGCCATCCTGCAAACCCACCACTACGACATGGCATACTTCCGCCCCGACACCTACGGATTGAGCCTCAACCCCGCCTTGCTGTTCCGCCCCTCGTTTGTCTCCGCCGTCTCCGCCGATGCCGACACCGACCTCCTGCGCATTCTCAACGAGAACTCCCTGACCGACTTTGCCCCGCAAGACAGCTTGATACTCGTCTACGGCAGCGCCGATACGTGGGTCTATCCGCTCAACTCCATCCATGCTTACAACGCCATGACGGAGAAAAAGTGCAAGGTGGCGCTCATCCCGATAGAAGGCGGCGACCACGCCTCCACCATGTTTCCGTATTGCGACGTCGTATTAAGTCGACTGAAGCAATTTGAATAAGATTCCAACACCTGCCCAAGTTACAGCCAACGCATGCCCAAGTTACAGCCGATGCATGCCCAAGCTACAGCCGATGCATGCCCAAGTTACAGTCGATGCATGCCCAAGTTACAGCTGACACGACCGTATGTGTCAGCCTGAGACTGTAGCAGTCTACACGCCACACATACGTATGTGTTGGCTGTCGACTGTATCGGTCGTAGGTTCCATCTTCGCCTCCTTCTCCCGCTCTTATGTCACAATATAATCATGTAAACACCCTCATCTTGTCACGAATAATTTCTTCAATCCCCTTACCCTCACCCTGCGCAGCCTCATTGTCAATGGTCAATTGTCAATTGTCCATTCATAAAATTGCTTACCTTTGTGCCATTATTCACGTCTATTACACGCATCGTTATGGATACAATCAAAGAACTCCCCTACGGGATCTCCGATTTCAAGCAAGTGATCGGCGATAACTATTACTATGTAGACAAGAGCCGGTACCTCGCGATGGTAGAGAAGTCACCGGTGAATCTACTGTTTATTCGTCCGCGACGTTTCGGGAAGAGCCTCTTCCTGGGCATGTTGGATGCCTACTATGATATTGAGCAGAAGTCTCGCTTCGATGAGGTTTTCGGCAATCTGTGGATCGGCACTCATCGCACCAAAAATCAGGGACGCTTTCAAGTGCTTTGGTTCGACTTCTCGAATGTGGGCGGAGCGGGTTCGCTGGAAGGACTCGAAAAGAGCTTCAATAGCTATTGTGGTCGCGTTGTCAATGATTTTATGGGTAAGTATGCTGCGTATTACCCCACAGAAGAGTTAGAGGATATAAAAAGTGCGCCTACCGCCCGCGACAAACTCATCACCCTGGATTTGACTGCCAGAAGATTGGGCTACCCGCTCTACCTGATCATCGACGAGTACGACAACTTCACCAACATCGTGCTGGGCGAACACGGTAAAGACAAGTTCGAACAGATCACCCACGCCAGCGGCTTCTACCGCGACATCTTCAAGATCTTCAAGGGCATGTTTTACCGCATCTTCCTCACGGGAGTCAGCCCCGTCACCCTCGACGACCTCACCAGCGGCTTCAACATCGACTGGAACATCTCGACAACGAAACGCTTCAACGCCATGCTGGGATTCAGCGAAACGGAGGTGCGCGAAATGTTTCAGTACTACAAAGAGGCGGGCGCAT
>JAISGR010000169.1 GCA_031262995.1 Prevotellaceae bacterium
CAATATCGGGGCACCAGCGCAATTTCTTTACTGTTTCCAATACGCCGCGTGCGTAAAAGATAGCCCGGCTGTCATTGTCGTCATACTCTACGCCATCTTTGTCGGCTGCTTCCAAGCGGTGTTGGAAGTAGTCGTCATTATCGATGAAATAGACTTGCATGCGTGCTGATTGAATGGAAGCGACTTTAATGATAAGCGGATGATCGGTGTCATCAATAATAAGATTCATACCCGACAAGCGTATCACCTCGTGTAGCTGATTTCTACGCTCGTTGATGGTTCCCCATTTTGGCATAAATGTTCTAATCTCTCTGCCTCTTTCCTGAACGGCCTGCGGAAGTTGTTTGCCGATGCGAGACATTTCCGATTCACTTACGTAAGGAATCACTTCCTGCGTAATAAATAAAACCTTATTCGCCTTTGTCATAATACCAATGTTCTCAATTATTTTGCAAAGATATAAAAAAAAGAGCGTGTTTGTGCAAATTTATGCGTGCTATAAAACCTTATGATTTGTTAATCAGCTGACTATCAATCTTTCTAAAAAGGGTTTGATTCTATTTTCTACTGTTTTCTTTTCTCATCTGCTAAATATTAGCTTATTTTGCACCGTTTTTCAAAGAGGAACTATTATAGCATGAAAATAGTATATACTATTGGCGATCTACAGTCACATTTAGCTGTGTGTAGGGCGCAAGGCAACCGAGTGGGACTGGTACCTACGATGGGCGCGCTGCACGAAGGGCATGCTTCGTTGGTGCGCCGTTGTGCAGCCGAGAATGAAAAAACGGTGGTGAGCGTGTTCGTTAATCCCACGCAATTCAATGACCCGACCGACTTGGAGAAATATCCCCGTACACCCGAAGCCGACAATTCACTGCTGGAGAGATGCGGAGCTACTTTGGTTTTCGCCCCTTCGGTGGCAGAGATGTATCCCGAACCGGACAAGCGGCAATTCAGCTATGCTCCGTTGGACACGGTCATGGAGGGCAAGTATCGCCCGGGGCACTTCAACGGCGTCTGCCAGATAGTAAGCAAACTGTTTGACGCCGTACAGCCCGACCGTGCCTATTTCGGTGAGAAGGATTTTCAACAACTGGCTGTGATACGCGAGATGGTGCGCCGGATGCACTATCCGATAGAAATAGTAGGTTGCCCCATTGTGCGTGAACCCGACGGATTGGCAATGAGCAGCCGGAATGCCCGACTATCGGCGGAGGAGCGTCAAAATGCGCTGAAGATTTCGCAAACATTATTCGAAAGTCTTACCTTTGCGCCCTCGCATACGGTGGCTGAGACACGCCGTTTTGTCGAAGATGCCATTGCCGGCGCCCCCGGACTGCGTTTGGAATATTTTGAGTTGGTAGACGGAGATACGTTGCAACCCATTGCCGACTGGCAATGTACGTCTCATGCCGTAGGATGCATCACGGTGTTTTGCGGAGCGGTCAGACTCATTGACAATATCACATACAAGAAGCCATAGGACTATACCCGAATAAAGCCCCCAAATAACGAACAGAAAGAATTATGTATATAGAAGTTTTAAAATCGAAGATTCATTGCGCCCATGTAACGGATGCCAACCTCAATTATAAAGGCAGCATCACCATCGACGAAGCCTTGATGGATGCTGCCAATATGATTGCCGGAGAGAAAGTGTACATCACCAACAACAACAACGGCGAGCGTTTTGAAACCTATATAATAAAAGGTGAACGCGGTTCGGGCACCATCTGCCTGAACGGAGCGGCTGCACGCAAGGTGCAGCCGGATGATATCATCATTATTATGTCGTATGCCTTGATGGATTTTGACGAGGCAAAGCTTTTCAAACCGACGATTATCTTCCCCGATTCATCGAACAGGCTGTAACTGTTCGTGCATGGCGGCGGCTGCCCGTCTGCCATCGCCCATGGCAAGAATGACGGTGGCGCCACCGCGTACAATGTCTCCCCCCGCATAGATAGCAGGAATAGATGAGCGCATGTTGTCGTCGACAACGATGGTTCCTTTCCGTCCCAGTTCCAGCCCTTTCACAGAATGAGGCACAATGGGATTGGGTGATACGCCTACACTGACGATGGCAAGGTCGATGTCTATCGTTTCGGTAGCTCCCGGGATGGGCACGGGGCTGCGTCGTCCCGATTCGTCGGGTTCTCCCAGTTGCATTTTTTGCAGCACAACCTGCTTCACACAACCCTGCTCGTCGGCAAGATACTCGATGGGGTTGTGCAGCGTAAGAAATTCTACGCCCTCCTCTTTGGCGTGCTTCACCTCTTCGATGCGCGCCGGCATCTCCTCTTCGGAGCGACGGTATATAATCATGGCACGCTCGGCGCCCAGCCGGATGGCAGTACGCACGGAGTCCATGGCAGTATTTCCGCCCCCTATCACTGCCACATGCTTGCCGAAAGGCACGGGGGTATCCGAGTCTTCGCTGGCAGCATCCATCAGGTTGACGCGGGTGAGGTATTCGTTCGACGAGAGGATGTTGATAGCGTTCTCGCCCGGGATATTCATGAAATTGGGCAGTCCGGCGCCCGAACCGATAAAGATGCCTTTGAAGCCATTGCCCTCCAGCTCCTCCACGCCGATGGTTTTGCCTACGATGCAGTCTTTGACAAACGTAACGCCCATCTTGGCAAGGCTGTCAATCTCCACGTCGACCACCTTGTTGGGCAGGCGGAACTCGGGGATGCCGTATTTCAACACACCGCCTATCTCGTGGAGCGCTTCGAAGACGGTGACGTCGTAGCCGTATTTCGCCATATCTCCGGCAAACGACAGTCCGGCAGGACCCGAGCCGACGACAGCCACCTTGATGCCGTTCTTCTCTTTGATGACCGGTACGGAGATTTGTCCGCTCTCGCGTTCGTAGTCGGCGGCAAAGCGTTCCAGGTAGCCGATGGCAACCGGTTGTTCTTTCATCTTGAGGTGGATGCACTGTGCTTCGCACTGCTTCTCCTGCGGACAGACACGACCGCAAACGGCAGGCAGTGCGCTGGTCTCCTTCAGTGTCTTGGCTGCATCGAGAAACGCTCCGCGTTCGATGTGCTTCACAAAGTGGGGAATGTCGATGCCTACCGGACATCCGTTCATGCAGCCGGGGTTGGCACAGTCCAGACAGCGTCGGGCTTCGCTCAGCGCCTGCATCTCGGTCAGTCCCTGATTCACCTCTTCGGTGCGGTGGTGTGCCCGGAACACGGGATCCAGTTCGTTCATCTCCACGCGGGGGATGGCGGTACGTTCTTTGGGTTTCATCGTTTGGCGAAGCGCTACGCGCCAGGGAGCGTTGCGACTCTTGTCCTCGGCAGGTTCGGTAAGCCGGCACGACGCCTCACCGTCTAATTTGCGCATGTCGTCGCGCTCTTTGCTCTTGAACGCTCCCATGCGTTTGAGCATCTCGTCGAAGTCCACCTGATGACCGTCGAACTCGGGACCGTCCACGCAGACAAACTTCGTCTTTCCGCCGATGGTGACACGACAGGCGCCGCACATGCCCGTGCCGTCGACCATGATGGTGTTGAGTGATACGTCCGTGGGGATGTTGTATCGTTTGGTAAGCAGACAGACAAACTTCATCATGACGGCAGGACCGATGGCGAAGCACTTGTCTACCTGTTCGCGCCGGATGACCGCTTCCACTCCCTGCGTGACCAATCCTTTCTCGCCGTACGAGCCGTCGTCGGTCATGATGATAACCTCGTCGGCGCTTGCCCGCATCTCCTGTTCGAGGATGATAAGCTCTTTGGTGCGTCCTGCCAGCACGGCAATCACGCGGTTGCCTGCCGCCTTGAGCGCCTGTACGATGGGCAGCATGGGCGCGATGCCGACACCTCCGCCGGCGCAGACCGTGGTGCCGAAGTTTTCGATGTGTGTGGCTTGTCCCAGCGGACCGACCACGTCGGTGATGTAGTCGCCTGCGTTCAGCTCGCTCAGGCGTGCCGAAGAGAGTCCGACTTTCTGTATCACCAATGTGATGGTGCCTTTTACGGGGTCGGCGCCGGCAATGGTGAGGGGCATGCGTTCGCCCTTCTCGCCGGTGCGTACAATCACGAAGTGCCCCGCCTTGCGCGAACGGGCTATCAGCGGCGCTTCTATCTCCAGTTGAAAGACATTCTCGGAGAACTGTCTCTTGGCAATGATTTTATTCATAGGGGTGCTGTCTTTAGTCTATCATTTCGAATCCGGTATAGGGAACCAGCGCTTGGGGGATGCGTATGCCGTCGGGTGTCTGGTTGTTCTCCAGCAGGGCGGCAACGATGCGCGGCAATGCCAGCGCCGAGCCGTTCAGGGTGTGGCACAGTTCGGTTTTCTTCTCGGCGGTGCGGTAGCGGCATTTCAGGCGGTTGGCTTGATAAGTGTCGAAGTTGGACACCGAGCTTACCTCGAGCCAGCGCTGCTGTGCTTCGGAATAGACTTCGAAGTCGAAGCAGAGGGCGGCGGTGAAGCTCATGTCGCCTCCGCACAGGCGGAGGATGCGATAGGGCAGTTCCAGCTTTTGCAGCAGACCCTCTACGTGGTCGAGCATCTCCTGATGTGATTGACGGGAGTGTTCGGGCTTGTCGATGCGCACCAATTCCACCTTGGAGAACTCGTGCAGGCGGTTCAGTCCGCGCACATCCTTGCCGTACGACCCTGCTTCGCGGCGGAAGCATTGCGTATAGGCGCAGTTTTTGACGGGGAGCTGTTTCTCCTCCAGAATCACGTCGCGGTAGATGTTGGTTACCGGCACTTCGGCTGTGGGGATGAGGTAGAGGTCGTCGACGTGGCAGTGATACATCTGTCCCTCTTTGTCGGGCAGCTGTCCGGTGCCATATCCGGAGGCGGCATTGACCACGGTGGGCGGCATGATTTCCGTGTATCCTGCCTTGCGGGCTTCGTCGAGGAAGAAGTTGATGAGTGCCCGTTGCAGTTGTGCTCCCTTGCCTTTATACACGGGGAATCCGGCGCCGGTGATCTTCACGCCGAGGTCGAAGTCAATGAGGTCGTACTTCCGGGCAAGCTCCCAGTGGGGCTGTGCATGTTGCGGCAGCGGGGTTTCCATGCCTCCGGTTTTCTCCACCACGTTGTCTTCGGCGCCGAAGCCTTCGGGCACCTCCTCGTAGGGGATGTTGGGGATGGTGTAGAGCAGGTTTTGCAGCTCTTCGGCAGCCTGTTCCATCTCTGCCTGTAAGGTTTTGTTGGTTTCTTTCAGCTCGGCTACGCGGTTCTTGGCAGCTTCGGCTTCGGCTTTCCGCCCCTCTTTCATGAGCGCGCCGATGGTTTTGGAGGTGCTGTTTACCGCTGCCAGGTTGTTGTCAAGCAGCGCCTGTGTAGTACGTCGTTTGTTGTTGAAAGCGATGACCTGTTCAATGGTTGCCTGCGCATGAACGAAATGCTTTTTGTTCAGTCCGCGGAGCACCGCCTCGGTGTTCTCCGTGATTTGTTTAATAGTGAGCATAACTTAATCTTTAATTTGCTTTTTACGAAATTCGGCGCAAAGATAGCAGGATTTATTCTAAATAGCCGTAAATGAAAGTCATTTATAGCCGTAAATGAAAGTCATTTATAGCCGTAAATGAAGGTCATTGATAGTCGTAAATGAAGGTCATTAATAGTCGATAATGAAGGTCATTAATGAGGGTGTCAAAAGTCCACTTCTGGACTACGCCCTTAGTCTACCTCTGGACTACGACCTAGTCTACCTCTGGACTACGACCTAGTCTACCTCTGGACTACGACCTAGTCTACCTCTGGACTACGACCT
>JAISGR010000178.1 GCA_031262995.1 Prevotellaceae bacterium
CAACAACCCGCGTCCCATCTCCGCACTGACCCGCACCATCCCAGCCCATCCCTTCGTGCCGCAAGGGAATGCACTCGACGAACGTTGCGAAGAGATTTTCTCCATCCAGACAATGGGACTGGCGCAACGATTGGTACATACACATGCCCAACGCGCCGTAGTAGGCATCTCGGGCGGATTGGATTCTACACTGGCGCTCTTGGTTTGCGTCAAGACGTTCGACAAACTGAAACGTCCGCGTACAGACATCATCGGCGTCACCATGCCGGGTTTCGGAACCACCGACCGTACCTATACCAATGCCGTAGCACTGATGCGCGAGTTGGGTGTGACCTTGCGCGAAATCAGCATCAGGGAGGCATGTGAGTTGCATTTCCGCGCCATCGGACACGACATTGACCGGCACGATGCCGTCTACGAGAATGCCCAAGCCCGCGAACGCACCCAGATATTGATGGACATCGCCAATCAGACCAACGGATTGGTCATCGGCACAGGTGACCTATCCGAACTGGCGCTGGGATGGGCAACCTACAATGGCGACCATATCTCCATGTATGGTGTCAACAGCAGCATTCCCAAAACATTGGTCAGACACTTGGTGCGATGGGTGGCGCTCAACAGCCGCGAAGCAGCCGAACATGCCACCCTGCTCGATATTATAGACACGCCCATCAGCCCCGAACTGATGCCCGCCGACAAACAGGGCAACATCCTGCAAAAGACCGAAGACCTGGTGGGACCGTACGAGTTGCACGATTTCTTCCTCTATTATTTTATCCGCTTCGGATTCTCTCCCTCGAAGATACGCTTCCTTGCCATGCATGCCTTCGGCGAGAGGTACGACGAACAGACCATCATCCACTGGCTGGAAACATTCTTACGCCGCTTCTTCAGCCAGCAATTCAAACGCTCCTGCCTGCCCGACGGACCGAAAGTGGGCAGCATTTCCCTCAGTCCGCGGGGAGATTGGCGCATGCCGAGCGATGCTTCGGTGGAAGCCTGGCTGCGTCAACTGAAAAAATAAGCGCATAAAGGGGGATAAACTATCCGCACAAGGGGGATAAACTGTCATAAGATAGTTTACCCCCCTTAATTGTGTCAGGAAAAAGGCTGCCTGCCGTCAAAAACCGCGTTATTTTTGCAGCACCTAAGCCAAGAGAATCAAAAGAATAAATCAATAGATATTTTAAACAAAAAGGTAAAAAGATGGATAGCAGTTACAGTTTCAGAAAAGAAGAAGCGACAAGCGGACAAATGGATCTGCTCAACTTCGTGTATCGGATGGGTCATACCACAACCAAGACTATGAGTATAAAAGAACGCTTTCGGACATTTATGAGCAGCTTGTTTATAACAGATTATTACACGCTGGTCAATATGCAGGATTGAAGTTTCTTTCACTCCCCCAAGCCTTAACAGTTACAACAATGTTTCATAGACCGACCACCTTCACTCAATGTTTCAGTAACCTGCAACCTTAACAACGAAAAAACTATGTTTCTGTAGAACGATGACCACTTAACAACGAAAAGATTGCGTTTCTTTAGGTATTAGCAAGCATCCTTGAAGCAGGAGCGGCATGAAACCCGCTCTGCAACAAGGATGCTTTTTTATTGATGGTGTGTTAGTTGTCCGACGTCCCAAACGAATACGGGCTGACAAAAGAACACTCTTTCGCCAGCCCGTTATTCTTGTGGGTCGATGAAACCGTTATGCGGGTTTTATCACCAGTTTTCTTTCTTTACCTCGAAGTAAGACTGTGCATGCAGACATGCCGGGCATACTTTGGGCGCTTCCTTGCCGGTGAAGATGAAACCGCAGTTGCGGCACTGCCATACCACTTCTCCTTCTTTGGCAAATACGGCGGCGTTCTCGATGTTCTTCACAAATGCAAGGTAACGATCTTCGTGTCCCTTCTCGGCTACGGAGATGTTGCGATACATCGCTGCGATATCTTTGAAACCTTCCTGTTCGGCTACCTCGGCAAAGTGGGGATAGTCATGCGACCATTCGGAGTGTTCACCGGCAGCAGCAGCTTGCAGGTTCTCCAGTGTGGTGCCGATAACACCTGCGGGGTAAGAAGCCATGATTTCAACCATTCCTCCTTCCAGATACTTGAACATGCGTTCTGCATGTTCTTTTTCCTGGTCGGCTGTTTCGGTAAAGATAGCAGCAATTTGTTCGTACCCTTCTTTCTTTGCTTTGCTTGCAAAGTAGGTGTAGCGCATACGTGCCTGTGATTCGCCGGCAAACGAAGTCAACAGATTCTTTTCTGTTTGAGTTCCTTTAATACTTTTTGACATAAATCAGATGTTTTAATTAGTTAAATTACGGAAAGCCGTGATTCGGCTTAATTCCAAGATTCACAACGCAAAAGTAATACTTTTGTTTGAGGTCGGATGTCTCAATGCCCCCTTTTTCGGTTTTTTTGCACGATAAATTCAGGTGCGAACCGGCACACAGAACATCCCGGTAAGCGATGCGTCATCCGTGTGTCGACATCTCAGTGGAACAAGATTTCCGTTCCAACAGAACAACAAGCTTGTTCCAATGAGACAATACTTCCGCCTCAATAGGATAACAGTTCCGCCTCAACAGGACAACTACACCTTGTATTCGTACTTCACCTCGCTCAGTTCGGCATTGGCTTTCACGATTTTCTTTTTCAACCCCTCCTTGTAGGCGGCAAAGGCATCGGCAAGTGCGGCATCCTTCAGGGCAAGTATCTGTACGGCGAGGATGGCGGCGTTCATAGCGCCATTGATGGCAACGGTGGCAACGGGTATGCCGGGAGGCATTTGCACGATGGAGTAAAGGGCATCCACACCGTCGAGTACCGAGCCTTTGATGGGTACCCCAATGACGGGCAGGGTGGTGTTGGCAGCAATGACACCGGGTAGTGCCGCAGCCATACCGGCGCCCGCAATGATAACCTGAATGCCGCGCGTACGGGCATTGCGTGCAAACTCTTCCACTGCTTCGGGTGTGCGGTGGGCAGAGAGTGCATTCATCTCGAAGGAGATGTGCAGTTCGTTGAGCAGGACAGCGGCTTTCTCCATGACGGGGAGGTCGGAGGTGCTGCCCATGATGATGCTTACAAGTGGAGTCATGTAGGTGATGTGATAAATTTATTCGTTGTGACTATTTGCAAACATACCCCCGTCTGTCCGTGAAGGCAGGCGAGGGTATGCTTACAAGTTACATTCTATTAACCATTGATGAGCGCTTTGTAGGCTGCTGCATCCAGCAGTTCGTCGAAGTTGGCGTCGGCAGAGGGTTTCATCTTGATGAGCCAGCCTTCGCCGTAGGGGTCTTGGTTGACCAATTCGGGTTGCTCTTCAAGCTTGTCGTTCTGCTCAAGCACTTCGCCTGCTACAGGGATAAAGAGGTCTGAGATGGTTTTTACCACTTCGATGGTACCAAACACTTCATCGGCTTCGAGGTTTTCGCCTACGGTCTGGATGTCGACAAAGACAATGTCGCCCAATTGTTGCTGGGCATAGTCGGTGATGCCTACATAGGCTGTATCACCTTCTACGCGAATCCACTCGTGCTCTTTGGTGTACTTTACGTTCTCGGGGAAATTCATACATTTAAGTTTTTTACGTTCTTACTAAGTTTATAAGTAATGAGTTGCGGACGCAAAAGTACGAATTAATCCGATTTCTATTCACTTCCCGGTAAATTATTCCTTTTCCGTGCCGATATTCCTGCGTTGGTGCGGATTATCCACTATCTTTGCCGGCGTGTCTATGAATATGATAGACAGTAATGAATTTATGCAATCGAAAACCCACAGTTATCTGCTTACGTTGGGACATTTGTGTACCGACATCAACCAAGGAGCCTTGTCGGCTATGCTCCCTTTCATTATCACCGCTTACGGATTCAGTTATGCCCGCGCCTCGATGCTGGTGCTGGGTTGCAGCATCGTGTCGTCGGTTGTTCAGCCGTTGTTCGGGTGGATGGGCGACAAGTGGCAACATCCGTGGTTTATGAGTCTGGGCATATTTCTGGCAGGATTGGGCATCTCAATGCTCGGACTGTTTCACACCTTCCTGCCGCTGTTTGTCTGCACCATGATTACCGGTGTAGGTGTGGCGATGTTTCACCCCGAGGGCGGCAGGCTTGCCAACGTGGTGGCAGGCACGCACAAGGGCGAAGGCATCGGCAATTTCGCCGTGGGCGGCAACCTGGGCTTTGCCATGGGACCGTTGCTGGTGGCAGTAACCTTTCCGTTGCTGGGCATGAAAGGCGCTTTCCTGTTCCTGATTCCGGCAGCACTCTCTTCGCTGTTACTGCTTTCGCAAGTCAGAAAGTTCATGACATATAGCGCCATCGAGGAGAAACGCATCAAGCAGGCGCACATCGTGCTGCACGACAACTGGCGCGAGTTTTGGAAAGTAACCGCCGTCAATATGTTGCGTTCCATCGTCACCCGCAGTCACTTGGTCTTTATTCCGCTCTATTGGGTGGCAATCTTCTCCGGGTCGGATGCCCACGGTTCGCTCATGATCACCCTGTTTACGTTTGTCGGCGCTTTTGCCACCTACGTAGGTGGTCGTGTTGCCGACCGCATCGGCTTCAAGAACAGCATCGTGATGTGCGGCGGATTGATGACGCTGAGCATACTTGGCTTCGTCTTT
>JAISGR010000181.1 GCA_031262995.1 Prevotellaceae bacterium
AGTTATACTGCGTGGTGATCACGTTGTCCACCAGTACCACCTGCTTGCCGAGCAGCGATTTCAGTTTGGTGCGACTGGCATCGGGCATTCTGGCTGCCAGAAACGCCATCAGTTCGGTCGGCTCTTTGACCGTATAGTCCGTGTATTGGGTGCGGGCGCGTGCCGTTAATTTTTCTCTTGTCATGGGTTTCGTTCTAACTTTCGATGCACTGTTCTACAATGCGCTGTTCTTCGATTCTCTGTTTTTCAATGCTCCATTCTCGATTCCAACAATACCACGTTCTCCACATGGTGCGTGTGCGGGAACATGTCGACCGGTTGCACGGCAGCGACGCGATACTTGGCGTCGAGCAGTTGCAGGTCGCGTGCCTGCGTGGCAGGGTTGCAGCTGACGTAGACGATGCGTCGGGGCGCTGCCGACAGGATCACGTGGATGACGTCGGTATGCATGCCTGCCCGGGGTGGGTCGGTGATGATGACATCGGGGCGTCCGTGTTCGTCGATGAATGTCTGTGTCAGTATGTCCTTCATGTCGCCGGCAAAGAAGTCGGCATTGTCGATGCCGTTGATGCGGGCATTGACGCGGGCGTCTTCGATGGCTTCGGGCACATACTCGATGCCTATCACGCGGCGTGCCGAACGGGCAATGAAGTTGGCAATGGTGCCGGTGCCGGTGTAGAGGTCGTACACCAACTCGTTGCCGGTGAGTGCGGCAAACTCCCGCGCAACCGTGTAGAGGCGGTATGCCTGCTCGGAGTTGGTCTGGTAGAATGATTTGGGACCTATCTTGAAACGCAATCCCTCCATCTGCTCGAAGATGTGGTCGGCGCCGCTGTAAGTATGCACGTCGAGGTCGGTGATGGTGTCGTTGCATTTGTTGTTCACCACATAGAGCAGAGAAGTGATTTCGGGGAAGCTCTCCCTGACGTATTGCAGCAGTTGTTCGAACAGTTGCCTCTCTTCGTCGGCAGTGATGCGGGCGATGAGAATCACCATCAATTCGCCGGTGGTGGAGGTGCGGATGATGAGGTTGCGCAACATGCCCTCGTGGGTACGCAGGTTGATGAAGGGGTAGTGGTGCGCATAAGCATAGTCGCGTATGCTGTTTCGGATGCGGTTGGAGATGTTGTCCTGCAACCAGCACTGCTCAATGGCGAGCACCTTGTCGAACGCGCCGGGGATGTGGAATCCTACGGCGTTCATCTGCTCGTACACCACGTTCTGTCGGATTTCGGCTTCGGTGAGCCACCGTTTGTCGGAGAAGGTAAACTCCAGCTTGTTGCGGTAGAACTCCGTCCGTTCCGACCCCAGAATGGGGCGTATCTCGGGCAATGCTATTTTGCCGATGCGGGTGAGGTTGTCCGTCACCTGTTTCTGCTTGTACTTCAGCTGTTCGGGGTAGGGCAGTACCTGCCATTTGCATCCGCCGCACACGCCGTAGTGTTGGCAAAAGGGTACTGCACGCACGGGCGAGTAGGTGTGTATCTTCACCGCTTCGGCTTCGGCATAATGGTGCTTTTTGCGTTTCACCTGTAGGTCAGCCACGTCGCCGGGCACCACATAAGGCACAAACACCACCAGGTCGTCGACGCGTGCCACGGCTTTGCCTTCGGCAGCCACATCGGTAATGGTGACCTGTTCCAGCAAGGGAAGCTCTTTTCTTTTTCTGCTCATTGGGATTGATTCGTAGATATAAGTATGCTACGAGCGCGCAAAAGTAGGCAATATTTTTCGTTTTACGGTTTGTTTGGAAAAAACGGAGCATGCCCACTCACCTTTATCGGCTTTAATCCATTCAAAAATCGGGTCAGTCCGAAAAGTCGGTTGCAATTTTGGGTCAAGTCAAAAACCCGATTGGTGATAAAACCAACAGTCGGCGAAGCCTGAACCAACGGTCGGCGAAGCCAAAGGCTCAAAATGCCCGAAGGGCTATGCCTGGAAGGCTCCTAACCCAGCCCGTTGCAAGTGAGCGAAGCGAACGACGCATCGGGTCTACGTTATGTTTATTTCCCTATCCTACGTCTGGAAAGGACAATCTATTATAGTAGGTTGCGCTTACGCGGTGTTAACAACGCATATAAATGAACCCAACGTGCCACTCGCTGCGCTCGCTCTGCGTTGGGCTTGGTTAAATGCCTTACAGGCATAGGCTTACAGCCTGAATGGAGCCTTTCAGGCTTTGTCGACTGTTGGTTCAGGCTTTGTCGACTGTTGGTTTAGGCTTTGTCGACTGTTGGTTCAGGCTTTGTCGACTGTTGGTTCAGGCTTTGCCGACTATTGGTTCAGGCTTTGCCGACTGTTGGTTTAGACTTCGCTTCCGCTCCATACACTAAATGGCAAGATAACTTTTCCAACCGGATTTTCGGACTGACCCAGTATAATCCATCTATCAAAGGGCAATGTTTTGAGAAACAGATTCCTTATTTCTGTTTGCACACATTCAATTCTTTCGTATCTTCGCCACCTCAAGCAAAGAGCAAATATTCAACAAGTTAAACACATAAAATGTATCAGTATGAAAAAGTATGGTTTCCTACTCACACTGTTTCTTTGCACCTACCTCTCTGCGCAAGAGACAAAGGTGGAGACGACGACTCAAGACATCTCCTACACGGCGTCGCAGGATGCTTATGCACAAGCGCGTTGCAAGCTGGATGTGTACTATCCGGCGGGATTGACCGACGCCCCCACCGTGGTCTGGTTTCACGGCGGAGGGCTGACAAGCGGCAGTAAATTCATCCCCGAGCAATTGAAGAAGAGCGGCATGATTGTGATCGGTGTCAACTATCGCCTGCTGCCCAAGGCGCCGGTCGACAGCTGCCTGGACGACGCTGCCGCAGCCGTGGCATGGGCGTTCCACAACGTACGGAAATATGGCGGCGACCCGCAGAAAATCTTCGTCTCGGGTCACTCCGCCGGCGGCTACCTCACGGCGATGATCGGATTGGACAAACAATGGCTGCGGAAATATGACATTGATGCCGACAGCATCGCCGGACTGATACCTTTCAGCGGACAGGTGGTCAGCCACTATGCCTACCGCCAGATGCACGACATCGGCGCCCTCCAGCCCACCATCGACCGATACGCCCCGCTCTTCCACGTCCGCAAGGATGCCCCGCCGCTGGTGCTCATCACGGGCGACTGCAACCTCGAGCTTTACGGACGCTACGAGGAGAATGCTTATCTGTGGCGGATGATGCAACTCGCCGGTCACCCCGAGACCTCGCTCTACGAGCTGGGCGGCTACGACCACGGCGCGATGGCAGAACCGGCATTCCACATCCTACTCAACCACCTCCGAAGCATCCTGCGCGAACGGGAAGAGCAAGCAGCAGCCAAGCTGGCGTTGCCCCGCGCCACACCGCAAAGCGAGCGGGTCGACGCGGCAGGCTTGGAGCGTTTCCTCGAGAAAGCCAAGGATGCCAAACTGGAGGTACACAGCCTGATGGTGGTGCGCCACGGCAAGGTGGTCTTTGAACGGTGGAACGAGGGACACAGCCCCACGGAGCCCCACGTCATGCACTCGGTCAGCAAAACGTTTACCGCCACGGCGGTCGGCTTTGCCGTGAGCGAGGGGCTGCTCAAGGTGAGCGACAAGGTCATCTCGTTCTTCCCCGACAAACTGCCCGCACAGGTGAGCGACAACCTGCGCGCCATGACCGTTAAAGACCTGCTCACCATGAACGCGGGCAGCGACGAAGCGGAAGTGGGAAAAATCATGCGCCAACAGGGGCAAGACTGGGTGACGGCGTTCCTGTCGGTGCCCGTGATACACCAGCCCGGCACGTTTTATGACTACAGCAGCCTCTCCACCTACATGCTCTCGGCGATTGTGCAGAAGCTGACCGGACAGAAAATCGTCGACTACCTCACTCCCCGACTGTTCCGTCCGCTGGGCATCATCAAACCGCGGTGGCAAGAGAGTCCGCAGGGCATCAACACCGGCGGATGGGGCTTGTACGTCCGCACCGAGGACATGGCTAAGCTGGGGCAGCTCTTCCTCCAAAAAGGGATGTGGAACGGCAAGCAGCTCCTGCCCGAAGCATGGATAGAAGAAGCCTCCGCCCGCCAAGTACCATCCCTGCCTGCCGGAAGCAAGAAAGAGACGCTCACCCCCGAACAGAAGAAAGGCGACTACACGCGGGGCTACGGCTATCAGATGTGGCGCTGTCCCTACAACGGCTACCGCGCCGACGGCGCCAACGGACAGTTCATCATCATACTGCCGGACAAAGATGCCGTGATCGTCCTCACGTCGAACGTGCGGGACATGCAAGCAGAGCTGAATCTGGTGTGGGAGAATATCTATCCGGCGATCAAGAGGTAAAGATAGAAGACACGGGGTTTTAATTGGACACTAAAATCCTTTTCCTTTCGAGTACTTGGGGGTGTGTCAAAACGCGGATCGCTTCCGGTTCCCCTCCTCCCGGGAGGAGGGGTGCCCGCAGGGAGGGGTGGTAGGTTTATGAAATAGCCGGATTAATCGGTATTATATCCGAC
>JAISGR010000004.1 GCA_031262995.1 Prevotellaceae bacterium
CCTAGTCCACCTCTGGACTACGACCTAGTCCACCTCTGGACTACGACCTAGTCCACCTCTGGACTACGACCCTAGTCTACCTCTGGACTACGACCCTAGTCTGCCTCTGGACTACGACCCTAGTCTGCCTCTGGACTACGACCCTAGTCTGATTTTGACACATCCTCGAGTTGAGCGTTACTTCGCGTTTTGACACAGCCTCCTTGTGCAAAAAAAAGAGGGCGCGTCTCTTCGACACACCCTCAAATATTAAACTTGAAATCTAAAACAGCTGTTTCAGCTTCTTACAAATTACCGCGGTTGATGATTTTTTTCTTCGATTTCTTTTGCATACTGCACAAGCTGTTCGTCTGTGAGCCGGTACCGGGAAACAATAAATATCAAAATCACTACCAGCACAGCCGGAATTGCCCCAAGAATCAAGCGAATGCCGAACAATGCCTCATTGGATTGCACTGCCAAATCGGCATTAAAGCCCGTAACCGACAAAATCAATCCGGGAACAAAACCACCAAGAGCCAATCCGAATTTAAAAAAGAAGCCAATCAGTGCGTTGGCAATGCCGGAAACGCGCTTGCCGCTTTTCCATTCGCCGTAAGTGATTGCCTCCGGAATAAGCGACCAGATAAATGCACCCACTACACAGAAACCTATGGAACGGACGGTTTGCGCAATGAAAATGGCGGTGACATTATCGGCAGGAAGCAGGAACAGCCCCAGATACCCCACAAACGAAATACCCAACGAAAGATGGAGCAACCCTTTCTTTCCGAATTTCTTGCGCAAGAACGGCATAAAAGGAAGAATCACCAATGCGGGCAGCGCCGAAATAACGTTGTACACCCCGACAAGCCCCTCGTCGCCAATGTTGTATTTAATAAAATAGGTACCTGCCGAATTGCCGATAGCCATAATTCCGAAAGCAACAATGAACACGAGCGACAAGACAACCAGGGGAGGATTGTTCTTGAGTTCATAAAATAGATCTGTGATTCTTACTTTTGCCGAATCTTCCTTAGAGATAACCACCCGTTCCTTGGTTCCAAAAAACGAGAACAACAACGCTCCAAATCCTACAACGCCATAGATAATGATGGTTGTAAGCCAGCCGCCGCTCGCTTCGGGAGTATCCATGGTTCCCGAAAAAGCGATCACGATGGTTGGGACACCATAAGTAATCGCTACTTGCGCCACATTCACGAGCCACATGCGGGCGGTGGTGAGGATGGTAATTTCATTTTGGTCGCGAGTGAGAGCGGCATTCAATGCACCGAAAGGCACGTTCACCGTGGTATATACCATCGACAGTGCCACGTAAGTGATGCAGGCATACACTTCTTTGCCCATTTTCCCGAAGTCGGGAACGATAAAACAGGCTACCATTAATGCCGTAAGCGGCAGAGCCATGATGAGCATCCATCCACGATACTTGCCGAAGCGCGTTTGTGTCATGTCGACCAATGCTCCGAGAATCGGGTCCCATACCGCATCAATGATTCGCACACCAAGGAACATGGCCGCTGCAAAGGCAGGATCAAGTCCATAAACATTGGTATAGAAAAAGAGCAAGTAAGTAGTTACCGTCTGGTAAATGAAGTTCTGCGCCATATCGCCGCTTCCGAAAGCGATGCGCTCAAGCCATGATAGCTTATAAAAGCCTTTCTGTTCTGCGATGGTAAGATTGTTTTGTTTCATAAATGTATGATTTTCAAAAGTATTATATTGTATTTTTTTGCTTTCATATACCAGAGGGGGCGTGTCGAAGCGACACACCCTCCTCCTTTTTTGCTGTTACGCCATTCCGTTGTCAATCCATTCCGTCAATGGTCTTGATGCGTCCTTGGGCATCATACTCCAGCTCGCATACCTTCAGGCTGCGGAGCCAGGTAAGACCTCCGGAGGGCACACTGTCGTGATGGAACAGATACCACTTGCCTTTATACTCCACAATGGCGTGGTGGGTAGTCCATCCCACTACCGGCGTCAGTATCACGCCCTGATAGGTGAACGGTCCGTAAGGATTGTCGCCGATGGCGTAGCACAATTGGTGCGTATCGCCGGTGGAATAGGAGAAGTAGTACTTGCCGTTGTACTTGTGCATCCACGATGCCTCGAAGAAGCGGCGGGTGTTGTCTCCGGCGGTGAGCGGCTTGCCCTGTTCGTCGACAACGACTACCGGCTTCGGCTCTTCGGCAAACTGCAACATGTCGTCGCTCAGGCGCACCACACGTGCCGGAATACCCGGCTCGTCGTCGGCAGGGAAGGTTGCCGCTTCGAGCGACTTGTTGTCGCGGTAGCGTTGCAGTTGTCCGCCCCACAATCCGCCGAAATACATGTAGTACTTGCCGTCTTCACAAAGAATGGCAGGGTCGATGCTGTAACTGCCGCGTATCGGATCGGGTTGCGGCACGAAGGGACCTTCGGGACGGTCGGCAATGGCTACGCCGATGCGGAAGGTGTCGTTCTTGTCTTTCAGGGGGAAGTACATGTAGTACTTGCCGTCCTTTTCTGCCACGTCGCAATCCCACAGCTGGCGTCCTGCCCAGGGGATGTCGTCGGTGCTCAGCACCATGCCGTGGTCGATGATTTCGCCCGTCATGGGGTCATCGGTAGAAAACACATGGTAATCCTTCATGTTGAAGTGGTCACCGTTATCATTCTCGGGGATGCCGCTCTCCCAGTCGTGCGACGGGTAGATGTAGAGACGACCGTTGAATACGTGCACGGCAGGGTCTGCCATGTAGTCGTTGGGGACTAAGTATCGTTTCATTTGATTCTGAATTTATATATAACTATTAATAAGGGCTGGTAGATCATCATCCGAATACAAGGTTCGAGAAGAGTCGCCCAAGCTGTAACCGGATTTCTTGAGCATCGGGACTTTTTGATTTTGAAGGGTCATGATAAGTAGATTTATTTGTTTTGCGACAAAGATACATCAATTTCGCATTACGTTGCAAATATTGTGTATCTCAATTCTTTGCATGCATAACATTATACATACGCTGGCGTTACATTTTCTGTCGTGCACGTTACATGAACGAAAAAACAAGTACGTACAACACCTATTTCACCTTATTTTATACTATTTTTGCACAGCTTTTACATATTAACTTTAGGTAGCACAATTCGGAATCATGAGAACACGTATCTGCTTTTTCATACTCCTTCTGTTTACATTTACTATCCGCGCACAGGAGGGAAAACTCTTTACCGCCGACAATGAACTGTCGAGCAGCATGGTCAATGCCCTCTATCAAGACCACACCGGCATGATATGGATAGCCACAGAAGACGGACTGAACCGCTATGACGGAGCCAAGTTCACCACCTACCGTAATGACCCCGACAACCCTTATTCACTCCATAACAATCACGTACGTGTGATGTACGAGGACGCCCGCCAACACTTCTTTGTCGGCACCCTCAACGGGCTGCAACGCTACGACCGCGCTACCGACCGTTTCACCCACATCCCCGTACTGTTCGGCGACGGCACCGAGCTGACACCCAACATCAGCAGCATAATCACCTGTAGCAACGGCGACGTACTGATAGGCACGTCGGGACACAGCCTCTTCAAGCTCGAAACGCAGGGAGACAGCCTGATAGCCCGTCAATATTCCAGCCTGATTAACGCCTACGCCATCAACTACATGTACGAAGATCGCCGTCACCGTTTGTGGATTGCCACCGAGAACAACGGTCTGTACCGCGTCGACACCACCAAGCCCGTCGACACCCTCCTCTCTGCCGATGCCCGTTCCGGCGCCGTCCAGAATTACACCGGCTACAACTCCGTCTCTTCCGTTTGCGAAGATACCAACGGCACGCTCTACATCGGAAGTCTCACCCGCGGACTGTACCGCTACGACGAGCAGTCCGACCGCTTCATCCAAATCCCCCGTTCCGAAGGACTGCCCGTGAAAAGCCTTTATGCCACGAAACAACACAAGCTGCTTATCGGTACCGACGGCAACGGATTGAAACGATACGATGCCCATCGCCGGGAGTTGACCAACAATACCCTCAACGTCACCACCTTCAACCCCGATCAGGCAAAGGTGCACTCCATCCTCGAAGACAACGCCGGCAACTTGTGGTTCGGGCTTTTCCAGAAAGGCGTCCTGCTGGTACCTGCCAACATCAACGGTTTCCAATACATCGGTTACAAGTCGCATGCCCGCAACCTCATCGGCTCTAACTGTATCATGGCGATCTGCAAAGACCATACCGGCATGCTCTGGATGGGCACCGACAACGACGGGCTGTACGGCATCAACGTCGACGGAAGCCGACACGTGCACTACGCCCCGCGGGCAGAGAGCAAACAGGCTGCCCCTGCCGTCGTCATGACCATCTTCGAAGACAGTCAAAACAACCTCTGGATAGGCTCCTACCTGCAAGGCATGGCAAGCCTCGACCCGAAGAGCGGACGTTTCGATTACATCCCCTTGCGTGACGCACAAAACAACCCCGTGCTCAATGTCTATGCCTTTGCCGAAGACCGCGACGGCAACCTCTGGATAGGCACCATGGGCGGCGGACTCTTCCGCCTCGACATACGCACCCGCCGGATAACAGGCGCCTTCAACACGCAAGCCCAACCCAACGCATCCTGGGGAGAAGCCAACAGTCTGAACAACGCCTATATCAACTGCCTGTTGTACAGCGAACACGACAACCGCCTCTACATCGGCACCTTCGACGGCGTAGGCTGCCTTGACCTGACCACCATGAACTTCATCTCCCCCCTCAATGCACGCCGCATACTGGCAGGCGATGTGGTCTACAGCCTCCACCTCGACTCCTCCGACAATATCTGGATAGGGACAGCCAAGGGACTGAAGCAACTCGACCACGAGACCGGACACATCAGCGAATACACCCGCAAGGACGGACTGCCCAACAACCTCATCTGCGGCATTCAGGAAGACGGAAGCGGCACCATCTGGGTGAGCACCGGCTACGGCATCAGCCGCTTCTACCCTCCCACACACAGCTTTATCAACTTCTACGCCAGCGACGGACTACAAGGCAACGAGTTCAGCAAACGCGTCTCGTTTGCCGCCCCCGACGGCGAGATCTTCTTCGGCGGCACCGGCGGCGTGACCTTCTTCTTCCCGCAGGAGATAGGGACACCCTATCGCAAGCCCGACATCCGCATCACCGGATTCTATCTCTACAACCGCGCAGTGATAAAAGGCATGAAGTCTGGACAACATATCATCATCGACACTGCCGTAATGGATGCTTCGACCTTCCACCTCTCGCACAACGACAATACCTTCTCCATCGAAGTCTCCGCCATGGAGTTCTACGGACAAGACCATATACATTATATGTATTCCCTGAACGACGGCAAATGGACAGACATGCAGCAAGGCACCAACCGCGTATCGTTTGGCGACCTCTCGCCCGGCACCTACCGGTTCCGGTTCCGCTCCGCCTCCTACAACTCCCTCTCCGACACGAAAACCATCACCGTTGTCATCACCCCCGCATGGTATGCCTCACCCGCAGCCAAGACCTTCTATGTGCTGATGATTCTGCTCGCCCTCTACGGAGTCGTGATGCAGGTACGCCAGCGCATCCGTACCCGCCAGGCAATGCTGGAGCACCGACATGCCGAACAAATCAACGAGGCGAAGATTCAGTTCTTCATCAACATCTCCCACGAGATACGCACCCCCATGTCGCTCATCATCAGCCCCCTGCAGAAGCTCATGAATACCGACCATGACCCCGAACGCACCGGCAACTACCGCACCATCTACCGCAACGCCGAACGCATCCTGCACCTCGTCAACCAGCTCATGGACGTGCGCAAAATCGACAAGAGACAGATGAAGCTGCACTTCCGTGAGATGGACATGAAAGGCTTGGTGCAAGACCTGTACGAGCTGTTCGAGCAGCAGGCGGCAGCCAAGCAAATCACCTTCACCTTCCTCCCCGAAGCCGCCGATGTGCGTGCGTGGGTCGACCCGAAGAGTTTCGACAAAGTCATCATGAACGTACTCTCCAATGCCCTGAAGTTCACCCCCAAGGGAGGAACCATCACCATCCGCCTGCACACGGGCAACGATCCCGCAGCCCGTCCGCCGTTACAACATTACGTTGAAATTGCCATCGAAGACAGCGGCATCGGTATCCCCGAAGCAGAACGCGAGCGCATCTTCGAACGCTTCTATCAGGTGAACAACAATTACAACAACTCCGTCGGCACAGGCGTGGGACTGCACCTCTGTCGCTCACTGGTGGAGCTGCACCACGGCACCATCAGGGTCGAAGCCAACATCGACGGCGAACCGGGTACCAGCTTCCTCATCCGCCTGCCGTTAGGCAATGAACACCTCACCGAAGAGGAGATAGACCGCACCCTGCCCGACGATGCTCCGCTGCCCGACACGACCGGCAAGGAACTGCCTCACACAGAGAGTGTCCCTGCCGACACGCCTTACCTGCAACCCAACACCCGCTACCGCATCATGGTGGTCGAGGACGACGAGGAGATACGCCACTACATCTGCCGCGAACTCAAGAAAGATTTCCATATAAGCACCTACACCAACGGCAAGGATGCGCTGAATGCCATCCTCCTGCAAGCCCCCGACCTCGTCATCAGCGATGTCATGATGCCCGAGATGGACGGACTCACCCTCTGCCGCAAAATCAAGCGCAACGTCAACATCAACTACCTGCCGGTGATGCTGCTCACCGCCCGCACCCGCGAAGAAGACACCCTCGAGGGCGTGGAGAACGGAGCCGACCTCTACATCACCAAGCCGTTCAACATTGAGATGGTGCGAAAGAGCGCGATGAACCTCATCCGCAACCGCGACCTCATGCGCAACCGCTTCAGTGGAAGTTCCACACAGGAAGAACGATTGGAAACCATCGACAGCAACCACTTCCCCTCTGCCGACGAACAACTGATGGACCGCATCATGGAGTGCATCAACCGGCACATCGCCGAACCGGCGTTTACCATCGACACCATCGCCCTCGAAGTGGGTATCAGCCGCGTGCACCTCTACCGCAAACTCAAAGAGATGACCGGACAGCCGCCACGCGACTTCCTGCGCAACATCCGCCTCAAACAAGCAGCCGAACTGCTCAAGAAGAACAAGTATACCGTCAAGGAAATTGTCACCATGACCGGATTCATGAGCGCCCCCCACTTCACCACCTGCTTCAAGGAAATGTACGGAGTGCCGCCATCGCAATATGCAGCCGGCGAGCAAACCAAGTCATAGACATACCTTGCCCGCCATGTAACCTACACATAAGTTTTTGTAACATCCATGAAACGCATACGAAACATTCTGTAACACATACGTACACTTAATTAACATCTCTTACCTACATTTGCCCCAGAATTTCACCTTTATTATACTAATAGGTAATGAAAAATGTAATTAAGCAATTCAAACGAACGACGTACCTCTGTTTATTCATGCTGCTTGCCTCACTCTCGGCAATGGCGCAGGAAACCACAGTACGAGGTACAGTAGTCGACACCAATGGAGAATCCGTCATCGGAGCGTCCATTCGACTCAAAGGGAATGATGCAGTAGGTACGATTACCGACATTGACGGACACTTCGTGTTAAGCAATGTTCCGGCAGGCTCGTCAATCGTTGTCTCCTACATCGGTATGAAAACGCAGGAAGTCAAAGTGACTCCCGGCAGAGACCTGAAAATCACCATGACAGAAGACACCGAACTTCTGGACGAAGTGGTTATAGTTGGCTTCGGTCAACAGAAAAAGGAGAGCGTTGTGGGCGCCATTGCCCAAACCTCAGCCAAAGTATTGGAACGAACCGGTGGTGTCTCCAGCTTGGGACAGGCGCTCACGGGTAACCTGCCGGGCGTTGTCACCATGACCACCACCGGTAAGCCGGGCGAAGAAGACCCGCAGATCACCATCCGCGGCGTCAGCTCGTGGAACGGAAGTGACCCGTTGGTACTGGTCGACGGTATCGAACGACCCATGAACAGCGTTGATATCAACTCGGTAGCTACCATCTCCGTATTGAAAGATGCCTCTGCCACAGCCGTCTTCGGTGTACGCGGTGCCAACGGTGTAATCTTGATCACCACCAAACGCGGCCAGGAAGGAAAAGCCAACATTAATATTAATGTAAGCTCTACGCTGAAGACCTACTCCAAGTTACCCAAACTGATGGATGCTTACGATTCATTCCAACTGCGCAATACCGTACTTGAACATGAATTGGGTTATTCGCCCGCTTCGTGGAGTTACTACCAGCCGCAAGCTACCATCAACAAGTATCGCCATCCTGCCAACCTCGAAGAGTTCGAGCGCTATCCCAATGTAGATTGGGTAGACGAACTGTTGAAGGATGTAGCCACCTCGTACAATGCCAACGTCAATGTATCGGGTGGTACCGAATTTGTGAAATACTATGCCAGTGTAGACTATCAGCACGAAGGTGACATCTATAAAAAGGTGGATAGCGGTCGCGGATACTCACCGGGATTTGCCTACGACCGTATGAACGTGCGTAGCAACCTTGACTTCGATTTGACCAAAACGACCAAATTACACGTCAACCTATCCGGTTCGCATGCTGTACAAAAAGGTCGCGGTGTAACCTATGGAGGTGATGGCGAGAATCTGGTATGGGCAGCCTTTTATGGGATTGCTCCCGATGCGTTCCGCCCCCGTTACAGCGACGGAAGTTTCGGTTATTATCGTCCCAACCCGACGCAGGCAGCACAGAACTCATTAGAATCATTAGCAGTAAACGGTATCAGCTACAATACGGTAGATCGTCTCAACACCGACTTCACGCTCGAACAAGATCTCGGATTTCTCCTCAAAGGATTGTCTGTGCAAGCCCGATTGGCTTTCGACAACAGTTTCCAAGAGATGAACCGTGGTATTGACGACATGAATGACAATGAAACCAATGCACACAAATGGATCGACCCCGAAACAGGTATTGCTTATACCGATGTAACCGTGGATACCAACAATAAGTTCGATTATAAAAACAACAACGCATGGCAGACCAGTGCCGGCTCGGTTAACAACGGCGCAACCTACCGTCGCCTTAATTACTCGGCACAGATCAATTATGCCAACACTTTCGGCGCTCACTCGGTAGGTGCCATGGGTAACTTTAGCCGTGAAGAATATGCCACCGGTAGCATGCTTCCGTTTTACCGAGAGAACTGGGTGTTCCGCGGCACGTACGATTATGCCAAGCGTTATATGGTAGAATACAACGGCGCTTACAACGGTTCCGAGAAATTTGCCCCCGATTATCGTTTCGCCTTCTTCCAATCAGGTGCACTCGGCTGGGTAGTTACGGAAGAACCGTGGTTTAAGAAGTTGAACCTGAAATGGGTAGACTATCTCAAGTTCAGAGGCTCGTATGGTCAGATTGGCGACGATAATATCAACGGTCGTTGGTTGTATATGGATTCGTGGAGTTATGGTGGTTCCATCTACCAGAATCTCACCGGTACCGACTGGGGCGGAAGAACATCAAGTCCTTATCAATTCTATTACCAATCGCAAGTAGGTAACGCCAACGTACATTGGGAAGTCGCCACCAAGATGGACATTGCTGCCGAATTCGGCTTCTTGGGTATCTTTACCGGCTCGGTAGATTTCTTTAATGAGAAACGCACAGACATCCTGCTGGCAGGAGGAGACCGTTCCGTACCTTCTTATTACGGAGCCACCGCTCCCACAGCCAACTTGGGAGAGGTAGAGAGTTCAGGTTACGAAATCGAAGTGCGTTGGAACAAGCAACTCAACAGAGATTGGCGCCTGTGGGGTAATGCTTCGTACACCCATGCACAGAACAAGATTATCTTTGCCGACGACCCGCAATTGATGCCCGACTATCAGAAGCAAGCCGGAAAGTCTATCGGACAGACCAACTCATACGTAGACAAAGGTTACTACAACAATTGGGACGAACTCTACGGAAGTACCGCACACGACGGACTGGATGACGGTCGCATGCCCGGCAATTATATCATATTGGACTACGATGCCGACGGTATCATCTCTACCTTCGACAACATTCCTTACGGATACACCGGCGTACCACAGAATACGTTCAACGCACAGATTGGTTTTGACTACAAAGGCTGGAGCTTCTTCGTGCAGTTCTATGGTGTAAACGACGTAACCCGTTACGTCAGTCTGCAAAGTCTCGGCGGTATCCGCAATACTGCTTTCGACGAAGGTTCTTATTGGTCGAAAGACAACATGAACGGCAACGTACCATTGCCGCGTTGGGGAGTTCAGGCAAGTACCTATACCAATGGTACACGCTTCTTGTACGATGGCTCCTACCTGCGTCTAAAGTATGCCGAACTCTCTTATACCTTCGACAACAAAAGTTGGATTAAGAAGATCGGATTAAACAGTCTGAAGCTCTTTGCCAACGGCAATAACCTCTTCTTGTGGACTAAAATGCCCGACGACCGCGAATCGAATACCGGCGGTAACACAGCCTACCCCACCTCGAAGCGTTACAACCTGGGCTTAAGAATCACTTTATAATCTACATATACAATGAAGATAAAATTTATAAGACCAATTTTGTGTGGTGTGGCATCACTGCTACTAAGCCTCACAGCCTGCACGGACTTTTTGGACAGGGCACCCGAATCGGTGATCTCAGGCGATGATGCCTTTAAGAACTTCACCAACTTTCAAGGATTTGTAGAACGAATGTATAGCAAGATACCGGATATTATGAAGCACACGTGGGTATCCTCTTTTAACTGGGGAGAAGACGAGGTTGTAACTATCGGTAGCGGCGAATACCTTTTTGCATTTAGCGTAGACCGCGGTAATTATCGCGACTATATCAATAACGGAAACTGCTTCCTCGACCGTACGCCGGGTTGGAATGCCGACTTAGGTGCACGTGGAAACCCCTCTATCTGGAGAGACGGCTGGGAGAATATCCGTACTGCCAACATGGGTCTGGAAGCATTGGCAAATGGTAAAATGACCGATGCCTCCCAAGACGAACGGGATATGATAACCGGACAGCTCTATTTCCTGCGGGCTTGGAACTATTTCCAAATCACCAAATACTGGGGAGGTATGCCCTATATCGAAACCGTATTGCCCAGCGACGAAGCATTCAGACTTCCGCGCGAAACTTACAAGGAAAATGCGGAGAAAATGGCTGCCGACTTCCGCCGCGCTGCCGACTTGTTGCCCATAGACTGGGACGAGACGGAAATCGGAAGTCGCACAAAGGATAACAATGAGCTGCGTGCCAACAAAATATGGGCATTGGCTTATTTGGGAAAGACCTATCTCTATGCAGGCAGCCCGCTGATGGCAAATGGCATCAACGCATCGCCCACAGCTTATGATGCCGATATGTGCAAGAAGTCGGCCGACGCATTTGGCGAACTGCTTACGTTGGTTGTAAGCGGACAGACACAGTACGAATTGGTAGACTTTACCAAATACAGTAACCTGTTTTACACCATTCAGCAAGACTGGATGCTGCCCGGAAGTACCGAAGCCATCGTACGCAATATGTCAGTCTCGCCCAACGCTTCTTTCTGGCGTCAGATGAACTCCTATCAGATAGCAGCCATGGCACAAGGCGACAACATTATCTTGCATCCCGCTGCCAATTACGTAAACTACTTCGGTATGGCAGACGGTATGCCATTGGATGATCCCGACACAACGTTCGATAAGACTCATCCGTGGAAAGGTCGTGACCCCCGTTTCTACTACAACTTCATCTACGATGGAGTGAAAGTGGTATCTGCCACTATGGAAGCCAGCAATGAGCAACTGCGCTATGCCAATCTTTATACGGGTGGTAATTATCGCAACGACCCGCGCGCCACAAGTCGCACAGGATATTTAGGCAAGAAGTTCATCCCCATCGGTGCCAACAACTGGGATAAGACTTACGACTCCGGTTATGCCGCTCATGTACACTTGGCATGGTTACGTTTGGCAGATGTCTATCTGATGTATGCCGAAGCTGCTGCACAAGGTTATGGCGGTGCAAACGGGAAAAGTAACACTTTTTCGATGACGGCTGTCGAGGCGGTCAATAAGATTCGTGCACGCGCCGGCGTAGCCAACGTGGCTGACAAGTTTACAGCTACCTTGGAAGGATTTATGAGTGAATTGCGTCGTGAACGCGCTGTAGAGTTGGCTTTCGAAGGTCACCGTTTCAACGACCTGCGCCGCTGGCTGCTGCTCACAGAGTATCCTTACAACGTGAAGACCAGCCAGGAATTCGACCGTGTAGGAACATTCGATCCGGATGCAGATCCCAACGAGGCAGAAGTAGCCAATTACCGTGAAGAGCCGCTCATCACACGCAACCTGACGAGCAAGCACTACTGGTTGCCGCTCAAAACCGAAGATGTAAGCATGTATCCCGAATTCTATCAAAACCCGGGATGGTAATGAGAATTGAACACCTTTAAACAAAGATTACAATGAAACATATATATAAAGGACTCGCGTTTTGTGCCGCATTCGCTCTCGGTTCCATACATGCTCTTGCCCAGGAGGCAACAGATGCTGCATTGGACTTGATGAACGATTCGACAAAAGTGCAAGTTGCATTCCGAACTGCCGACCGGCAGGACATTTTAGGAGGCATCTCTGTGATCAACGTAGCCGACTTGACGAATAAAGCCTATACCACAGGTAGCTTGGACTTCGTTGAGAACGTAGTAGGCGGAGTGAATGGAAACATCTGGGGTATGAGTGAATACTTAGTCGTAATAGACGGTATGGTGCGCGACGCCAACAACGTACTCCCCTCCGAGATTGAACAGATCACCATTTTAAAAGGAGCTGCTGCCGTAGTTCTTTATGGTAGTCGTGCCTCTAAGGGCGTCATTCAGATTACCACCAAGCGTGGTCAAATTGGTGCTACCCGCATTCGCATCACCGCCAATACCGGTTTTCATACTCCCAAAGAGTACCCCAAATATTTGGGTGCAGCCGAGTACATGACGCTCTACAACGAAGCACGCATCAACGATAATGCCACGATCAATTTTTCTCCGGAACAGATATATCACACGGCTTTGGGCGACAATCCGTACCGGTACCCCGACCTGGATATGTACTCATCGGATTATCTGCGGAGCGCTTACAACCGCTCGGAAGCCATTGCCGAAATATCGGGAGGTAGCCAACGGGTAAAGTACTATACCACAACCGGCTACATGCGCGAATCGACCTTGCTCAAGGTTGCCAACGCTGCCGATAACTACGTAAGTCGTTTCTTTGTACGCGGCAACCTTGACATGAAGTTGCACGACCTCATCACCGCTCAAGCCGACGCCAATGTCACATTCTACGATTCTTATTCGGTAGCCGGTGACTGGTGGGGCAATGCAGCCACATTGCGTCCTAATCGGGTGGCTCCACTCATCCCACTGAGCTATCTGGAAGAAAATGACCCCGCTTCATGGAATACAATCAATACCAGCAACTACATCATTGACGGTAAGTATTTCTTGGGTGGCACGCAACTCGATCCGACCAATCCCATTGCCGCCGCTTACGCCGGAGGGGATAGTAAGTACGTCAGCCGTCAGTTCCAATTCAACACGCGCTTCGATGTGAACCTCCGTCCGGTATTGGATGGGCTGTTCTTCCGCGCTAAATATGGTATTGACTACGCATCGACTTACAATCAGGGTTATACCAACGAATTTGCCACTTTCGAACCCATTTGGAGCAATTATGCCGGTGCCGACAGGGTAGCATCCGTCAACAAGTATGGCAACGACAGTAAAAATGGCATAGAGAATATCAGCAATTCTGCCTACCGGTACACGTACAATATATCGGCACAGTTTGACTATACCAAGACCTTCGACAAGGATCACAACTTGTTTGCCATGTTGGTAGCCAATGCCTGGCAACGTCAAGCGAGTGGTGCCTATCATCGTGTCACCAACGTCAATATGGGCTTCCAGGCTTCGTACAACTACCAGCATAAATACTACGTAGATTTCAGTGCAGCCTTGCCTTATTCCGCCAAGATGCCTCCGGGGAACCGCCTCGGCTTCTCTCCCACACTGACAGTGGGTTGGCGTCCGGTGAAGGAGAGCTTCCTCAAAGATTCGGCATTCGACGACCTGATGATCACCGCCTCTGCCGGTATCATTGCACAAGACTTGGATATCACCACCAGCGACAATGAGCTGGGTTATTTCCTCTATCAAGCCGAGATTGTACGCAACAACAGCGGTAGCGGCTGGTATTCATGGGGTGACCTGCTGGGCGAACCGGCAACACAGTTCAATCGCGGCGACAATAAAGACATGACGTTTGTGAAACGGAAAGAGTTCACGATTGGTGTACGCGGTTCGTTGTGGAACAAGCTGTTGACATTCGACCTGAACTACTTCACCAATCGCATGGATGGTGGTTTGGTACGTCCCGAGTCCATCTATCCCAACTACTTCACGCAAACCGGCTATCCGACATCATCCATCATCCCGTGGATAAACTTTAATATAGACGACCGCACAGGCGTAGACTTCAGCGTGTACCTGAATAAGAAGGTGGGCGAGGTAGACTTGACCTTGGGTGTGAGTGGTCTCTATTACAGTGCCAAAGCTGCCAAACGCGATGAGAACTACAGCGATGCGGAGAAAGCATACCGTACCCGCGTAGGTCGTCAGATCAACGGTTATTGGGGTTTGCAGAATCTGGGACTCTTCAAAGATGCCACCGAGATAGCAAACTCTCCCAGACAGGGATTTGCCACTGTTGCGCCCGGCGATATCAAGTACAAAGACCAGAACGGAGACAACATCATCGACGAGAAAGACGAAGTATTTCTCGGACGCTATGATGTACCGACCCGTTTGGGTATCAACCTTTCTGCCAAATGGCGCGGGTTCACCCTCTTTGCCATGATGAACGGCTACTTCGGCGGCTACGGTATCAAAGACAACACCAACTATTATTGGATAAATGGTGAAGATAAATACTCTGAGGTGGTACGCGACCGCTGGACACCGGCTACGGCTGCTACTGCGACCTATCCGCGCTTAACGACCACAAGTGGTGACAATAATTTCCGTATCTCAGACTTCTGGATGTACAAGAGCGACCGTCTGAACCTGGCTCAGATCCAGCTTACCTACGACTTGCCCCGACAACTGTTGCAAGGCACGTTTGTACGCGGTATCAGCGTCTATTTGGGCGGTTACAACCTGCTGACCATCGCCAAAGAGCGTAAAGCCTTGGAGCTGAATGTAGGCAGTGCGCCGCAAACACGCTTCTACAACCTGGGTGTAAAAGCAACCTTTTAACGAGTAATCAAGCTAATGAATACCATTATGAAGAAGATTAAGAAAATGGCAATATGGGTGGCACTGACGTTACCGACACTGCTTGTACCTACCGGCTGTGAAGATATGTTCGAGCCTGCCATTGAAAATAATAAGACAGAAAATGACTTGTACAACATGCCGTTATGGGCTACCGGCTTGCTGGGACATGCTTATATAAGCAACCCGCTGGGAGCATGGTCGTTTAACGATGTGGCTACCGACAACGCCGTATCCAATGATGCCGGTAACGGCTATCGCCAGATGGCTACCGGTTCGTGGAGTGCCAGCAATAATCCGATGGATCAGTGGCAATACCTGCGTGCTTCGTGGCAATATATCAACCTGTTTCTGCAAATAGCAGAAGGAGTACATTGGGCGGATGACGAGCTGGTGGCAGCCATGTTTAAAGACCGCATGACGGGAGATGCCTTAGGCATGCGCGCCTTGTATATGTATCACTTGCTGCTGAACCATGCCGGCTACACAGCCGACGGTCAACTGCTGGGCATCCCCATCTTGACAGAGCCGGAAAACCTTTACTCAGACTACAACCTGCCGCGTAATACTTTCCAAGAGTGCCTGGAACAGCTCAATAAAGATGTCGAAGCTGCTATCGGATTGTTACCCGAAGAGTATAGAGACATTTCCAGCGATGCACAGGTACCCGATAAGTATCGCTCCAATGGGGTAAATGCCGGTCAATACACCCGCGTATTCGGCACCAACGCCAGCAACCGCATGAGTGCCCGCATTGCCCGCGCCGTTCGCGCACAAGCTGCGTTATTGGCAGCAAGTCCGGCTTACAGCGATGCCAGTGGCGTCACCTGGGAGACTGCCGCCAACCGTATGGCGGAAGTACTCGGACAATTGGGAGCCAACCCCGTCGGCGAACTCGACCCCGAAGGCAATCATTGGTATGCCAACGGAAGTGTAGTCATGAATCTGGGCGGAGGCATGAATCCCAAGGAGATTATATGGCGTTCCGACGAAACCAACAGCAGTGATTTGGAATCCACACATTACCCGCCGTCGCTATACGGCAGTGGACGCCTCAACCCGACACAGAATCTGGTAGATGCTTTCCCCATGGCAAACGGATACCCCATTGCCGATGCAGCAAGCGGATATGACTCCAAGGCTCCCTATACCAACCGTGACCCGCGTTTAGACCTATACATCATTCGCAATGGTAGTACAGCCGGTCCGCAAAACTCGCCGATCAATACGTCGCTCGACAATGCGACAAACAACGATGGGCTGGGTAAAGCAGAAACGTCCACCCGCACAGGTTACTATATGAAGAAACTGTTGGTGCAGTCGGTCAATGCCAATCCCGACGTCACCACACAGCAACCTCACTACAAAGCGTTCATTCGCTACACGGAAATCTTCCTCGGTTATGCCGAAGCAGCCAATGAAGCATGGGGACCTACGGGTACCGGCTCTCACGGCTACTCTGCCTACGATGTGATCAAAGCCATCCGCGCACGTGCCGGCATCGGCAAGGACAACGGCGATGCCTACCTGGAATCCATCAAGGACAACAAGGAGAAGATGCGTGAGCTGATTCGCAACGAACGCCGTTTGGAACTTTGCTTCGAAGGCTTCCGCTTTTGGGATTTACGCCGCTGGAAAGCGCCGCTCAACGAGACGGCTACCGGTATGAGTATCAGCGCCGGCGCCTACACCCCACTGCCCAACGTAGAGCAACGTGACTATCAAGACTATATGTACTATGGTCCCATCCCTTACTCCGAAATCACCAAGTTCAGTAACCTGGTTCAGAATGCGGGTTGGTAATCCTTATCTAACGATTAATAGAATGACACAATGAAAAAAGTATTTATACTATCATTACTGACCCTCGCCGGTCTCTCTTTCAGCGGTTGCCAAAACGGCGACTGGGAGTTCCCGAACTATGAATACAGTGCGGTGTACTTCGCTTACCAAAGCCCCATACGCACCCTCTGTCTGGGAGAAGATGTGTACGACACCACACTCGACAACCTGCACCAGTGCCAGATCATGGCAACCATTGGCGGTTTCTACGACAACCCCAAAGATGTCAACATCGGCTTCCGTGTAGACAACTCGCTGTGCAACAACCTTGTGTTTGGCGATACCGGCGCCGACGTGGTGGCGATGCCATCCAGCTATTACACGCTCTCGTCGGACAACACCATTACCATTCCCAAGGGAAAGGTGCTGGGAGGCGTAACGGTACAGCTCACCGACGCGTTCTTTGCCGACCCCAAGGCGCTGAGCACCAATTACGTGATTCCCGTGGTGATGACCAATGTGGCAGGCGCCGACTCCATACTCTCGGGTACACCGCGGGTAGAAAGTCCCAACCGCACCAATGCCGATGACTGGGATGTCTTGCCCAAGGACTACATCCTCTATGCCGTGAAATACATCAACAAGTACGATGCCAACTACTTGCGTCGTGGTAAGGATGTGTACAGCGGCGCTAAAACAGGAACCAACGTCCGTCACAACCAGTATGTAGAGAAAGATGAAGTGGTTGACGACATCACCACCCGCTCGCTCAATACCATTGCCTGGGCGTATGATACCCGCCACCTCACCGGCATCCTTGACGATTGCACCCTACTCCTCACCTTCGACAACGACGGCAACTGCTCCGTCAGCTCAGACACCGAAGGCGTCACAGTAAGCGGCAACGGCAAGTTCGTATCCAAAGGCGACAAGAACAGCTGGGGCAATACAGACCGCGATGTGCTCTATTTGGACTATACACTGCAATACCAGGACATCACTTGCACCACCAACGACACCCTCGTGGTACGCGACCGCGGCATGAAAGCCGAATGGATTACAGAGGAAGCAAAACAATAAATAAGGAACAGTTATGAAACATACATCTTATATTTTAGGAGCTTTCCTCCTCGCAACCGCCACACTGACATCGTGTGTGGACGACACCCCGCTGTCGTTCGAGGTAGACAAGCCGGCTTCCATAGTCAATATGGAGTATCTGAATCAATACGATGCGTTGAAAACGTACCTCACCGACCCCAACTTCAAGTTGGGTGTGGGTGTGGATGCTGCGACCTACAGCCAACAAGGCTTTATGAACCGCGTCATCAACACGAACTTCAATGAAGTAGTGGCAGGCAATGCCATGAAATATGCGTCGGTAGTGGCAAATAACGGAAGCATGGACTTCAGCAACGTGTCCTCCTTTGTAACAGCAGCAAAAGAGGCGGGGATGAGTGTCTATGGCCACACATTGGTCTGGCATGCACAGCAGAATCTTCGATACTTGAACAACCTGTTGGTCGATATACCGATACCGGGTGGAGACGGAGGAGTGGAACAAATAATCTCACTACAGGAAGATTTTGAGACCGGCTATTCTGCCATGAACGGATGGGGTAACGGCTCTTCACGACAGATCGTTGACGGCGCCATGGAAATAACCAACCCGTCGGTTGTTAATCCCTGGGAAGCACAGGTAGCTTACGACTTCGGCACGCCATTCGAGATTGGCGTGACCTATTACCTTTCGCTGAGAGTCAAAGGTACGGTCGAAGGCTCCATGTCCCCGCAATTCCAAAACCCCAACACCTACTCCAGTTGCGGCGATTTTCAGTCAGTCCCCATCACCACAGAATGGGCGGATGTGAAGGTTTCCACAACTTGTGTGGGCGAGAATGCAGCCCGATTCCTGTTCAGCTTAGGCGCTTACGCAGGAACCATCTATATCGATGAAATATCCATTTATCAGGAGAAGGAACAAGGAGGCGAGATGATGATTCCGCAATATGTCACCGACGAAGATTTCTCCTCGGGCGAAGTGATGAACGGATGGGGTAACAACTCTTCGCGGCAGGTTGTTGACGGCGTCTTGGAGATAACCAATCCCGCAGCAGCGAACTACTGGGATGCACAAGCCGCTATCGATTATGCCGAGCAACTTGAACCGGGCAGAATGTATTACACCAAAATGCGTGTAAAAGGATCCGTTCCGGGTCTCCTGCGGGTAGGCTTCCAGAATCCGGAGACTTATGGCGGATGCGGTGATTTCTCACCCATTGAGTTGACCACGGACTGGGTGGAAGTGACGCGAAACACCACCATTTCGGCTGAAAATGCGAAGCGCTTCATCTTTAGTTTCGGTGATTATGCAGGCACTATCTACATAGATTATGTGCAGCTCTATTGGGAAAAATCGCTCAATGCCATCGAGCAAACCCCCGAAGAGAAAGCCGATACCCTGACTTGGGCGCTGAACAACTGGGTGGCAGGCATGATGACCGCTACCGACGGTTATGTCACCGCCTGGGACGTAGTCAATGAACCGCTTTCGGGTGGCGACGGCGACGGCGACGGTCTGTACGACCTGCAATCGGCTACCAACGGAGATGCCACGACCAACTTCTACTGGCAAGACTACCTCGGTGAGAATTACGTGCGTACCGCCGTAAGGCTGGCTCGCGAGAACAGCACCGTTCCCCTGAAGCTCTTCGTCAACGACTACAACCTCGAATCGGACTGGGATGACAACGGCAAGCTCAAGAGCCTCATCAAATGGATTGAACGCTGGGAAGAAGACGGAACTGTGATCGACGGTATCGGCACCCAAATGCACGTCTCCTACTACCTAGATCCGACCACGCAGGCAAGCAAGCAAGCTGCCATTACAAAGATGTTCGAGCTGCTGGCAGAGACAGGCAAGCTGATCAAGATTTCCGAGCTGGATATGGGAATTGTAGATACCAACGGCAAAGATATATTGACCCCCGCCGTTACCGACGATCAGGCAAAAGGCATGGCTCAGTTCTATCACTTCATCATCAAAGAGTATTTGCGCCTCATCCCGGCTACTCAACGCTACGGCATTACGCAGTGGGCTGCCACCGACAGTGATACGGATAGCGGTTGGCGTGCCGGTCAGCCCATCGGTCTCTGGACGCTCAACTACGAGAGCCGCAAACACGCCTACGGCGGCTTTGCCGACGGGCTTGCCGGAGTAGCTTATCCATCCAAACAATAGCAGACACATCTACTATAACTCGGATATATCATAGCTCAAGCGTGTAGAGACGCAAGCATAACCACCTTGCGTCTCTATACCTTACCAATCGGATGAATAACGATTAGGAATAAACACTATACAATCAAACATATTCCTATTACACAAGGCAAAAAGAAACCCTATAAACTATGATTTAGGTTAGGTTAGGTAAATTAGTTGTTTTTCAGCAAAGGGCAGGGAGAAAGAGAGACTCCCTGCCCTTTCAGTTTATTCCGGATGCACCTTTTATAATTATATTGACAATACCTGAAGGATAACAGGGCGTTGACAGGAGCAGGCACGGCAAGGTCGTATACCTGACCCTGTCTGGTCGTATACCTGACCCCGTCTGGTCGTATACTTTACCATGTACAGTCGTATACTTTACTTTACCCCCTCCTGAAGGGGTTGTAGGGCATCTCCATGAAGCACGATGGCTCACTACAAGTAGATTCAGAAAAAGATTAACAGACTGTGATATCCGCAATCGGTGACGGCGGACAAACCTCAACCCCTTTCTACTTGCTTCCCCAATACAGGAAGAGCATGCCCAGCAGCACCAGCAGCAGGTCGACTGCCTTGCTCCGCAGGTTCATCTCGCGAAAGGCGATCGCGCCGAACAGGAACGAGACCAGCACGCTGCTGCGTCGCACCATCGACACGATAGAGACCATCGAGTCGGGATAGCTCAGGGCATAGAAGTAGACAAAGTCGGCGGCACAGAGGAAGAGCGAGATGAGCAGAATCGTCCGGTTCCAGCGAAAGGGAGTGGTGTGCTTGCGGTGGGGATACCACAACAGCGCGATGACGGGACACATGATGAACACCTGATAGACGTTGTACCACGCCTGCACCGCCATGGGAGGGAAGCGCGCCATCAGGTATTTGTCGTACAGCCCGCTGACGGCGCCCATCAGGGCGGCAAGCACCACGAAGTAGATCCATTTGTCGTGCTTGAAGTCAATCCCCTCTTTCTTGCCCGACCGGCTCAGCATCAGAAACGAGAGCACTGCCAGCGCCACACCCGTCCACTGGTAGGGATTGAGCCGTTCGCCAAACAGGAGCATGGCGCCAACCAGCACCATCACCGGACGGGTGGCATTGATGGGACCGACAATCGTCAGCGGCAGGTGCTTCATGCCGAAGTAGCCGAAGACCCAGGACGAGAGCACGATGAACGACTTCAGCAGGATATACTTGTGCACCTCCCAGCCTACCACGGGCACATCGACAATCGTACCGTCCAACAGGGAGGAGCACGCCGAGACAAGGATAAACGGCAGGAACAGCAGGCTCGAGAAGAGGGTGTTCAGGAAGAGCACCGGCAGCACCGCATTGTCGCGCAACGACTCTTTCTTGAAGGCATCGTAAAAGCCCAACAGCGCGGCGGAGGCAAAGGCGAGGAGTAACCACATAAGCGAACTATACGACAAATAACCGGGAAGGATAGGTAATCTCCGTCAGGAACAGCGCATGCCCCGGCACGGAGGCGCCGGCTTGGCAACGGTCTTTCTGCTCGATGATGCGGCGGAAGTCGTCGATGGAGAGCTTGTGCCGTCCCACCTCGAGCAGGGTACCCACGATGGCGCGCACCATGTTGCGCAGGAAGCGGTCGGCGCTGATGGTAAACACCTGCGTGTCGGCATCGCGGAGGCTCCACTCGGCGCGGAGGATGCGGCAGTTGTTGGTCTTCACGTCGGTGTGGAGCTTGCTGAAGCTAGTGAAGTCGGTATAATCGAACAGCACGCGGGCGGCTTCGTTCATGCGGACATAGTCGGGTGCATGAAAGAGGCGGTAGCTGTATCGGCGGCTGAAAGGCGACTTGGCAGTAGTGACGTAGTATTGATAGGTGCGCGAGGTGGCGTCGAAGCGGGCGTGTGCGTCGGCAGTCACGGGTCGAAGCTGCTGCACGGCAATGTCGGGGGGCAGCAGCCGGTTGAGCTTGTCGGTCATCAGCGGGATGTCGAGGAGGTGGTCGCTGTCGAAGTGCGCCACCATGCGCGAGGCGTGCACGCCGGTGTCGGTACGTCCGGCGCCGGTCAGCTCGACGTCGCGGCGCAGCAGGAGGGAGAGGGCACGCACCAGCTGCTCCTGCACGGTGGTGCCGTTGGGTTGTATCTGCCAGCCGTTGTAGGCTGTGCCGTCGTAGGCGAGGTAGATAAAGTAGCGTTGCATACCGTTAGCGGGGGGTGTTTCCGGTCGTACAGGCACCCTTCCCGACTGCCACCACTGCCCAGTTGTCCTTGCTGCCGGTATGGAGCGGCGTCAATCCGCAGCGCTCCGCCTCGGCAAGTATCATCGGGATGTCTTCCCGGTAAAAGCCGCTCATGAAGAGCGTGCCGGCAGGCTCCATCACCCGGGCATAGTGCCGCATGTCTGCCAGCAGGATGTTGCGGTTGATGTTGGCAAGAACGATGTCGAAGGTTTCGTCCAACGCCGTCAGCGCCGAGGCGTCGCCCTGCCGGACGTCAATCTGCCCGACGCGGTTCAGCGAGATGTTCTCCAGCGAATTGCGCACGCACCAGTCGTCGATGTCAATCGCCAGGCAGCGGGCTGCTCCCCGCATGCGGGCAAGGATGGCAAGGATGGAGGTGCCGCATCCCATGTCGAGCACGCACTTGCCGGCGAGGTCGGCGTGCAGCAGCTCCTGCATCATCAGGTAAGTGGTTTGGTGATGCCCCGTACCGAACGCCATTTGCGGATTGATGGCGATGTCGTATCGCGCCTGCGGCACCTCCCGGTGGAAGGTGCTGTGCACCACGCACTCCCCTTCGATGACGATGGGCTGAAAGAAGCGCTTCTCCCACTCCTCGTTCCAGTCCCGGTCTTCGCACTCCCGACAGGTAAAGGTGATGCGGACAGCCCGCAACGGGAAATCCGCCAAAGCCTGCTGCAAGGCGGAGGCATCGTACTGGGATTGCCGGATATAGGCTTCCAACTGCTCGTCGGCAGGAACGAAGCTCTCGAAGCCAATCTCGCCCAACACACCGGCAAGCACATCGGTCACGGTCTCGGTACAGGGAACCGGCAGGAAAGTAAATACTAAGTATTTCATGTTGTACATCTGTTTCAAGGGCGCAAAGGTAAGGCAAAAGCGCAACATACAGGTAAGCACGTTGTCATATTGCGCTTTTTTGTTGTATATCGGGAGAATAAAGGGCTGTTTTTCTTGCATACATTCGAAATAACTATTTACTTTGCCCCCCTGCAAGAGCGTGCCTACGGGCAGATTCCTTGCTCTAATACTAATAATCCAAAGCAATATGGGAAAGAATAACAAACGGGTGAAAACCTCGGCAAAGGAAGAGAAACAAGGCAAGAAAGTGATGCTGATTATCGGCATAGCAGCCATCGTGCTGATGCTGCTTCTGATAGTGGCAGGTTCAATGATGGGCAGCGGCGCATAACTTCCCTTCCCTGTTTGAATGGCACAAGAAATCGAACGCAAATTCCTCATCACCGGAGATTACAAATCCAAAGCCTACGCGCACAGCCGTATCACACAAGGGTACATCTGCCGTGCGAGCGGGCGTACCGTGCGTGTACGTATCCGCGACGACAAGGGATACCTGACCATCAAAGGTGCGTCGGACGCCTCGGGCATCGCACGGTACGAATGGGAAAAGGAGATCGCCCTGTCCGAAGCACACGAACTGATGCAGCTGTGCGAGCCGGGCATCATAGACAAGACACGCTACCTGGTACGGAGCGGACAACACCTGTTCGAAATAGATGAGTTCTACGGAGAGAACGAGGGGCTGGAAATTGCCGAAGTAGAACTGAAAGCCGAAGACGAACCCTTCGAGAAGCCTGACTTCGTGGGACGGGAGGTTACCGGAGAGAGACAATACTACAATGCACAACTCACCCTGCACCCATACAGGGAGTGGAGCGAACAATTACAAAGAAGATGAATACCGATAGCTACATCAGCCTCAACCGCTTGCGCCTCTTTGCCCGCCACGGCGTGTACGAAGAAGAGCGCACAAAAGGAAATGATTTTATTGTCGACCTGCACCTGAAGGTCGACATCACCCGCGCCATGCAAACGGACGACGTAGCCGATACCGTGAACTATTCCGAAGTGTGCGAATTGGTGAAGCGCGAAATGGCTATCCCCTCCAACCTGCTGGAACACGTAGCAGGGCGCATTGCCCGACAGCTGTTCCGCACCTTTCCCACTGTCGAATCGGTAGACCTGCGCATCGCAAAGTGCCATCCCCCTATGGATGCAGCAGTAGAAACGGCAGCCGTGAGGATAGTGATGACGCGCGAGTAAGGATAGATACCTTTGCCACAGTTTCGTGCGGAAAGTGTGTGATTTCTCACACTTTCCGCACATAAAAGGTGAAACCCCTGCGATTGCGGACTGCTGCGCCGTTTGGCAAAACTCTCGGCAGAAACCATTTGGTCGGGCAACATCATACCGAGTTCCCAGCCTATTATGTTGTTAGTATAATCAATGCGATAGTTAGTGCCTAAAGGGAATTCAGGGAAAAGATCTGCTCTTTCAGCGGCTTCAAGTCTGTTTGAACCGTTGCCCATACAATATCATCTTTTATTTGATAATAGCCATGTACCAATACATGGCGCATATAAATAATGGAACTCCAGTCAATTTCGGGATGCTCTTCCTTAAACTCTTTCGTCAATAAGTAAGCAGCCTCGCCGATAATCTCTAAGTTCTTAATAATAGCAAAGCGCAACACTTTGTTGGCTTTATACTCCTCAAAAGTGATATTCTTAGTAAACTCGAACAAATTGTCGATAGCTTCAAGAATATGTAATAACCGAGTTTTATCTTTAACTTTTTCTCTCATACACCAACACCTTATCCCGTTCCACACTCTCTTTAGCAAACTCCTTCACTTGCCCTTCTTCCACCAAATCGACCTCCCGATGCAGCGCCTTTTGCAAAATATCTACCATGTGAGCATATTGAAACAGGGTGATGGATGCATCATTATCGAAACGGACAAGCAGGTCTACATCGCTTTCTTTCGTCTCCTCACCACGCGAGTAGGAGCCGAACAGCCATGCTTTTTCGATAGGCAAAGGGGCAAGACATTGCTGAATTGTATGGAGAAACGATTGCTGCATAGTGTGTTACACTTATAAATTTCGCCACAAATATAGTCACTATATAAACACCAACTTCCATTTGTCTGCATAAATCTCTCATTTGCAACCCTCTGCCAGCCACTGCCGCACCGGTATAATCTCTATTGTCTTGCCGTTGCACACATATATGGAACCATTTGAAGTGATGAAGAACGAAGCAGACTGAAGCATCGCGATTGTTTTCAAGTCGTTACCTATTACCATCTCTTGACAACAAGAATATCCTGTAAACATTAAAACCTACAATCGCGACTTCGGCAATGCCACCCACAAGGTGGGACTCAGCCTGCAAATTGTTCCATCGAGCAGCGCCGCCACGGTACTCAAATATTAACGACCTCTATCCATCCATTTCCGGACTAACACTCAGACTACCCTGGTCTGGCACTCAGACTACCCTTAGTCTGTTACTCCGACTACCCTAGTCGGACACTCCGACTACCCTGGTCGGACACTCCGACTACCCTAGTCGGACACTCCGACTACCCTTAGTCGGACGCTCCGACTTTTGACACCCCTTCCCGTCTGTTACATCCTGCTTCTTTCCGCCTCCGAAGCCGTTTCTCCCTTATACTTATTACGGGTTGAGTTGAAGCTGTATGTGATGGAGAATTGCACGGATTGCATGTCCGGTATTTGAGTTTGCCAGATGGTGATGGGAGCTATCTCCACCAGGCTCTTCCCCCGATAACTTCCGAGGAGATCTACAGCGCGCACAATAAAAATAAGATTGCCATTCAGGAATGACTTGTTGACTTGCGCGTCGATGCGATACGTGTCGTACACGTAACTTTGTCCGGAATGTCCGCGCAGATTGCCGACAAGATCTGCCCGTAAAGTGATATTGGCAGGCAACTTAAAGGAGTTCCTGAAGCTGTAGTTGAAGTAAGGCTTGTTGTAAGATTGTTTTTCCGCTTCGCCAAACGCCAAGCGCTGTTGGGTCATGCCAAAACCTGCGACGGGCTTCCACAGTCCAACGGTCGGCGAATAGTAAACGCCCAAAGTCAGGCTCTCGGATTGCTTGATGTTCTCCGGTCGATACATCAAAATGTCGCTGTTGCCCTCATATTTCCCCACAGCGGCGTGCTCAAGGAGAGCTTGCCGGCATAAATATCATAATCTTGCAACGACTGGGTGACTACGCGTTCTTCAACGGCTCTTTTGCTGACCGAATTTAGGTTGGTCTCACTGTCTCCCGTATAATAGTCAAAATCGAATTGTATTTTTAGCCACGAGGAAACGCTGCCTGTATAGTATGCATTTATCAAATGCGATTGCCTACTCAATTTTTGTGTGGAGAAGGTGGTAAGCTCTTCTACAAATAGATTGTCGGGGGCTGCCGTTGTTGCCTTTGTTGCCAATTCAAGAGGTCCATATCCCGATGGCATGCCGTTGTAGGTGTAGCGTGCACCCAGGGAATGCCGTTCGTTGAATTCATAATTGAATCCGCCTTCGGCATGATGTGGGTCAACGGCGAATTGGCGATGTCGGTGGCAATACCGCCCCCTTCCAACTTATGCAAAACGCGAGCGGCTTTCACCGTTACCTCTCCCAACAGCGTCGCATCCGGTGCAAGCCGTATTACATGCGATTGAGCCGGCACCAAAGTCGTATCCTTGGTGATGTAGCCTAAATAACTGACTTTTACGCGGAGTTTCTCTGCGGCGACCGCCAATGTGAATGTCCCATCCTCGCCGGTTGTCGTCCCGATGGGTGTATGGCTTGCCTCTTGTACAACAACGACATTGGCGTAGGGCAATGCCTCGGCACTCTCTTTGTCTACGACTTTGCCGGAAAAGCTATTCTGGGCAGATAGATTGGCTAACCCCCAAACAACGGTGAGTAATAGTAACGGTGTTCTTTTCATAGGTTTATATGGACTTAAAATATGAATCATATTGCTTTTGTTCTTCCGAACAGTACAAAATTAGGCAATATCCACGAAAGCAAGATGGACACGAGATGGACAAATTACATCCACATGCCTGTTGAAAGTCAACGCATTAAGAAAATAACTTTGGCTCGATATGGACAAGCGATGAGTTAAAATTCCCAAACCCACACATCGAGGAGCTGGGCACTGTCGTATTGATCGCCCAAAGCGCGAATGATGACTTCTTTCAGTCGCTGCTTCTTTTTCGAAATGGAGCCGGGAGAGATGCCCATGATGTCAGCCATTTCCTTCACCGGAATGCGGAG
>JAISGR010000064.1 GCA_031262995.1 Prevotellaceae bacterium
AAAGCAAATTTGATAAACGTAATAGAGTACTTTCATTGGGTGCTGATTAATTACACGCGCAAAGATAATACAATTTGTTTTTTACACTTACACAATGAAGCAAGAACCTTCATCATACCTTTGCGTAATTCGCTGAGTATGAATCGCTGGAAAAGGCGGCTTGGTGGGTGATTATTTCCCGTTAATCCCAACAAAAGGGTGTGTTCGAGGAAATTAGTTGATTATGTTTGTCTGTGAATATTGAATAGTTTACTTTTGCGACCATAATGAGTGTTCTATCCTCATTGATACTGAAGCGCCGAAGGATGTGTGCGGATTGATTAATAAAAGAACTATCGATTAAAGAAAGCACTTTAATGCTACTGACCAACAGAGTGGAGCAAACCGCGTGGTTTGCTATGCGCGTGACATACCAGCGCGAATTGGCTGTCAAGGAGATGCTTACAGAGCGTTCGATTGCCAGCTTTATACCTATGCGATACGAATTGCGCACCGTCAAGCAGCGCAAAAAACGTGAGCTGGTACCTGCTATACATAACCTGATATTTGTATATGCCAAACAGTCGGATGTGCAACAGGTGAAAGCCGAAATTTCCTACTTCCAATATATGATGGATAGGTGTACGGGGCGGAAAATCGTCATCCCCGAAGAGCAGATGCGCCGTTTCATGGCGGTGGCAGGTACGTACAACGAAAATCTTATTTACTTCAAACCCGGTGAGACGAATCTTGCCAAGGGCACGCGCGTACGTGTCATTGGCGGTGAGTTTGAGGGGCAGGAGGGAACGTTTGTCAAACTGAAAGGGGTGCGCGACAGGCGCGTGGTGATTGCCGTCGAAGGAGTGGTGGCAGTAGCCATGGCGACCATCCATCCCGATTTGATTGAGGCAATCCCTGATACTCCCCAACCGACCGTTGGTAAGAGTATCAGGAGAAAGATTGTGATATAAGGGTTCGGAGAGCGTCCTTCCGTTCTTATTTCATGGCTTCAATCTTGTAGCCCTGCTTCTTCAGCAATTCCAGTACGCCGGTCTTGCCGGGCAGGTGTCCGGCTCCGACCACAAAGAGCGTCGGCGCCTCTTTCATGATGGCGGGCATCTTGGTGAGCCAGTCGCGGTTGCGATTCTCCAGCATCCTTGCCCATTCGGCGGGGGTAGGGTCGCACGCATTGTTTTCACGCTCTTCCATCAGTTTCAACAAGGCGACAATGTCTTGCTTGGCATACGTCTCATTGAGTTGCTTCACTTGGCGAATAGTTTTGGCTGTGTCGCTGACAAAGCAGTTCAGCAGGGCGGCTTGCCGTTTCAGGGGCTGGTTGTTGAGCAGTATATCTACCTGCAACTGCATGGTTTCCAGTCCGCCCACCTTCTTACCGGCTTTGGTTGCTTCCGTTTGAAACCAGGTATCGAGTTGTTCGTTGGAATTAAATCCTGGCAGGTGCTTCATGTAGAACATCACGCTGAGCGTCTGCTCCACGCCGGCAGGTTTCATCTTGTTGAGCATGGAGAGATCGACGCCGATCGTCTCTTTCACCAGATTGCCCAATGCTTCGTATTGGGCAGGCGTAAAGAGTTGTTGCAGGGTGGTATCGCCTTTCAACATCATGCTTTGCTGCATCAGCTGCAAGGAGGCAGGATTGTTTGCGTCTGCCATCACCAGTTCACCGTACACCTGTTGGGTATCGGTCATGGCTTGCGGCAGTGAGGCGATTTGGTCTTTCACGCTCAGCGGCGCCAAGTGGTGCGTACCGAAGATGTACGAGGGTTGCGACAGCCGGTTGCCCGATATTTTGTACAACAGTTGGGCGTTGGCACCGAAGGCGATGCCGATACAAAAGAGGAGGGTTACAATCTTTTTCATTATACTTATTTATTTAGGGGTTATTGTCTGTTTCTTCTTCATATCCGGCATCTTCCTTGATGTCGAAGTAGTCTTCCAGCTCTTGCTCAGCCGAGTTGTTCTCATTGCGGATGTCGCGGATGATGATGCCGTTCTCGAGCAGGGCGATGCGCGGGCATACATCCACGGTGTGGTTGAGGTTGTGGCTGGAGATGAGTACGGTGGCGCCGTGCTCTTCGTTGTACCGCCGCAGCAGGTTCTTGATGACGGACTGCGAGCTGGGGTCGAGGAAGTTGAACGGTTCGTCGAGTATGAGCAGTTGCGGATGGTGCAGCATGGCAGAGATGATGCCTATCTTCTGCTTGTTGCCGGCAGAGTAGTTGCGGATGTATTTCTTCTGTCCGATAACTTCGCCGTTCATGAAGCGTTCGAAGGGTTGCAGTCGGGCGTCGACCTCCTCCTTTTTCAGTCCGTACATCTTCCCGATGAAGTAGAAATACTCTTCGGGGGTGAGGTAGTCGATGAGGAACCCGTCGTCGATGAAAGCACCGGTATATTGCTTCCACTCTTCGCTTTGGGCAACGTTGACATTGTTGACGGTGACGCTGCCGCGGTCGGCTTTCAGCAGGTCGAGTATGAGGCGGAAGAGGGTGGTCTTACCGGCGCCGTTGTTGCCGACTAATCCCAGCATTTCGCCCTGCTTGATGCTGTATTGTTCGATGTTTACGGCGCATTTGTCGCCGAAATGTTTCTGGAGATTTGAGATGTATATCATATTGGGAGATTAATACGTGAAAATTAAAAGGTCGATTACTCGCTGCTGTCTCTGAATCCTTCCATATTCTGGTAGCGGCGTGCCATGAAACGGTGGTAGATGTTCTTCAGCCAGATGTTGGAGGTGAAGATGAATCCGGCACCGATGACAATCAATATCCAGGCAGTGGCGGTCTCGCCTACCCACAGTATCAGCAGCATGTTGGCAAGGATGGGCACACCCAGCGCCAAGCCGGTGATGAGGTTCTGCAAACCGGTGCCGGCATTGCGGCGGGCGCTCAGTTTGGCGTTCAGGGGAATGGTGTTCTTGTTGTACACTGCCAGCTGGAACATACAGAAGAAGATGCATCCCGAGGTGAATATCCCCCACGACACACAGGTGAGCAGCGACAGCTTGCCCATGATGATGGTGGGCAGCATGAGCACAAACGGTATCAGCATGGCGAGGCTGTAGAGCGTGAACTTGGCGCGGAGCAGCGTATAGATAGACTCCTTGCGGCTCATCAGCCCGTCGAGGTAGTTGCCTTCGTAGCCCATAATGGTAGAGAGGAACATAATGCCGAACACCACAAAGTTGTAGATGACGATGAAGCTGCGCATCCCTCTGCCGTCGTAGACCTCGGTGAAGCTCAAAACCAGACTGAAGAACACCACGACGACGATAATTATGTGCATGGAGGTCTTGGGCATCTTGTTGCGGAACAGCAGCTTCAGCTCGAGGCGGATGTACTCGCCCAGTTCGCCGTAGCGGTCGAGGAACTTGTACTCGGAGAGGTGCTTCACCTGGGTATCTTCCACCTTGTTCAGCTCGTTGTATATCAGTCCGGTCATGACGGAACGGTTGACCATCCAAAGCAGCACAATCACCAGCATCGTCAGCAGAAAGACCGCCCAATGTCCCTGTATAAACCCTTCGCCCATCGTGGTCGACCAGTCGAACCACGGACTATCATTCGGGTAAGGGAGGAAGATCACGAGTGCGATGACGGCGTAGACCGCTACGGGAAGCACCAGCCACCAGATGCGCTCTTCAATCAGCGTGCGGCAGAACAGGTACCAGTAGTTATTGACGAGCGCCAGCAGCCAGATGCCGAAGCAGTAGGTAATCACGCCTCCGATGCCGTAGAACTTGGTGATGCTGAGCAGGGCAAACGGCACGAAGAAGAAGAGCCACAAGGTGTTGTAGCTGCTCAGTCCGGAGCGTATCAGCAGGAAGTCTATCAGCCGCTGCCGCCGTACGGGCAGCAGCAGATAGGGTTTCACCTCTTGTGTCGGCGGCTTCTGGAAGGCAAAACGCATCACGAAGTCGAATGCGAAGATGAAGATCAGTCCGGCATTGATGTAGTGATACGGCTCTCTGGCACCGTCGCCGAGGATGCTGGCAAACAACACACCGAAGAAGATGAGATAGCCTGCCCAGAAGATGCCCATGAGATAAATCCAGAACTTGCCGAATTTATTCTTCTCGAACATGGGGTTGCGTTTCTCCGCCAGCTTGCCGTGCCGGCGGAGTTCTAAGAATAGATTCATGGTGCGGTCATGGTTACTTCAACCTCGTTGCCCTGCTTGAGCAGTTCGGCTGCAAATTGTTGCACATCTTTGGCGGTGATGCTGTTCACCAGATCCGTATAGGAGTTGTCCAAATCGAGACCGTAGTAGAAGTAGTTGGCTATGCGGCTCATCCAGTAGCTGTTCTCCTTCTGGCTGTCGGCATAGGTCTTGAGCACATATTCCTTCACCTTGTTCAGCTGGTCGGCACTGGGACCTTCGGTGGCAAACTTCTTCAGCAGGTCTGTTACCAAGCCGTTGAGGTGCTCTTTCTTGGCGGGATCGGTCTGGTAGACAATCTGGAACAGCGCCAGCTCATGCGGGTACTTGGTGAGGCTGCCGTTGCAGCTTACACTGTATGTACCGCCCTCTTTCTCTCGAATCTCGTCGGTGTATATCATGCGCATGATTTGCGTCATGTAGTTCAGCAGCAGGCTGTTCTTCGGGTTGAAGGAGAGCTTGCCGTGATATACCATGACCACGGTAGCCATCGGTGTCTGCTGTTCCTTGGCGTATTCGTTCTTGTAGATGCCCTTGCGCATGTCGACATGGTTGTCGCGCCAGGTCTCCTTGCGGTGTGTCACGGGCAGTCCGCCGATATACTGTGCGATGAGGGGTTTCACTTTCTCCATGTCGATGTTGCCCACGAAGTAGAAGGTGAAGTCGGAGGCATCTTTGAAGCGGTCTTGGTAGAGTTCGATGACGTGGTTGTAGTCTATCTTGTCCAATGTTTCGGGCTGTTCGTACACCACGCGCGGGTGCTTGCCGTAGACAGCCATGCGCAGCGAGTCGTTGAGGGTCGACAGCGGGTTGGCTCGGGCAGCTTCGAGGTCGGCACGGCGCCGGTTCTTGAACGATGCGAATGCCTCGTCGTCCTTGCGGGGTGCGGTGAAGTTGAGGTAGGTGAGCTGCATCATCGTCTCGAAGTCCTTGGGCGAGCAGGTACCGTTGACATTCTCGTCGATGTCGCCCACGCCGGTGCTGACCGTTGCTTTCTTGCCTGCCAGTATCTTGGGCAGTTCGGTTGCGCTGAAGTTACCCAGTCCGCCGATGGAGGTAACGGAGTTGATGTAGTTCATATCCAGCGCATCCTTGTCGGGGAAGAGCGATGTGCCGCCCCAACTGATGCCGCGCATGCGAATCTCGTCGGCTTTATAGTCGGTGGGCTTCAGGTAGATGGTGATGCCGTTGCTCAGTGTGAGCTTGGTGGTGCCGAACACCTGATTGGTCTCTTCCTTCACAATCGTTCCGCCGGTGGGAGGGGTCTTCAGCAACGGTTCGTCGGATACCTTATCCACATACGGCTGCACGTCGAGGTCTTTCATGCCCTTCAGCAGCGATGTGATGTAGGCTTTGGTGGGGTACGTCATGCCCTCTTTCTCGGGAGCGGCAATGATCACCACTTGGTTGGTGTCGGGCATGAGTGCGGGGAGCATCTGTTGGTTGATCAGCTCCAGCGGGATGTTCGGCACGAGGTTGTTCATCGTGGTGTATTCCCATTCGATGCCCGGGATGGGTTCGTTGTCGAGGAAGGCACGGGTGTATTCGCTCACATAAGTCGGGCTTTTCATCTTCTCGCGTTCGTTGTATGCCGATTCGAGCGCTTGCAGGTAGTTGGCTTTGGCGCGTTCGTATTCCGATGCGGTGAAACCGTAGCGACGGGCACGTTCTGCCTCGGTGAGCAGGGCTTTCAGCGCCTCTTCGATGCCGTCGACCTTGGCAGAGGCGGAGAGTGTAAAGGCATCTTTGGTGTTGGAGAGGAAGAAGGTGCCGTAGTAGCTGTTGGCACGGATGAAGGGGGGATTGGCGCTCTGCCGCAACTCATCCAGGCGGGCGTTGAGCATCGACGAGATGATGTTCGTGACGTAGCGCTGTACATAATAAGGTATGCTGTTGCGTTGGTCGCGCGGGGTGATGTCGTGCTTGAAGTCGATCTCTATCGACGGGTCGTCCACCTCTTTGTCGGTGCCGATAGCCACGATGGGTTCGGTGTTGTTCGACACGGGGTAGTAGATGCGTTCGGCAGGATTCACCGGCTTGGGCACATCGGCAAAGAGCGCCTTGATTTTGGCTTCTACGGCGTCTACGTCTATGTCGCCCACGATGATCAGTCCTTGCAGGTCGGGGCGGTACCATTTGTGGTAATATTCGCGAATGGCTTCGTAGGGGAAGTTATTGATGACGTCAATGGAACCGATGGGCATGCAGTCTGCATACTTGTCTTTGCCGTAGATGGTGGGCGACAGCTCGGTGTAGACGCGCAGGATGCCGCTGTTGCGACTGCGCCACTCTTCGCGGATGACGCCGCGTTCCTTGTCTATCTCGTCATCCTTGAGCAGGATGTAGCTCGACCAGTCGTGCAGGATGAGCAGGCAGGAGTCGAGCACGCCGGCTTTGTCGACCGGTGCGTTGCTGATGTTGTAGACCGTCTCTTCGACGCTGGTGTAGGCGTTGAGGTTGTTGCCGAACTTGATGCCCATGGTTTCGCACCATGCCACGATGCTCTTGCCCGAGGCGTCGCCGGGGAAGTGCTGGGTACCGTTGAACGCCATGTGTTCGAGGAAGTGTGCCAAGCCGCGTTGTTGCGGTTCTTCCTGTATCGACCCCACTTTCTGGGCGATATAGAACTCGGCACGGTTGGCAGGCAGTGCGTTGTGACGGATGTAATAAGTCAATCCGTTCTCCAGATGTCCGATGCGGACGTTCTTGTCGACGGGCATGGACGGCATCTGCTGTTGTGCCGCCAGCTGCGACATGCCGAGGCACCACACCAGCAGTGCAAGCATCGACAGACGATGAGTTAACTGTTTCATACTTTCTGATTTCATATTGTTATGCTGATTAATAATATGGTTGGTTTACATTGTCCTATCTGTCGGCACGCGGAGAATTTAATCACATGGAGGAACAAAGTTTTACCGCGCGATGCCGGCATCCCTTTGAGCCGATTCCTTCAAAGCGTTTGAGACGCACCGTCTTCCCCTCGGAAGACGCATCGTCTTCCCCTCGAAAGACGAACCGTCTTCCCCTCGAAAGACGCACCGTCTTCCCCTCGAAAGACGAACCGTCTTCCCCTCGGAAGACGCACCGTCTTCCCCTCGAAAGACAAGGTGTCTCAAAGGTTTTGAAACGGGATTATCACCCGATAATGACCTTCATTAATACCCGTTCAGGATGATCATTTTCCCTCCCTTGGCGCTCTCTTTGCTCCCTTCGGAGACGATGGAAGCGCGGTAAATGTAGATGCCGGGCGCCAGTCGTTGTCCGTTGTTGCTGCACAAGTCCCACACCACGGTGTGCGGGTCGCCTGCTGCCACGCCGGCTTCCTGATGCGTCCACAGGGTGCGTCCGGCAAGGTCGTACACGGTCAGGCGGATGGTGAGGAGGCTTTCGGCGCGGTCGTGTGTGAGCAGGAAGGTGGTCGATTCGCGGGCGGGGCTTTCGGTGCAGGTCACCGAGAAGAGGTGGGGGCGCAGTCCGCGGACGACTTCGAAGTCGAGGGTCTCGGTGTTGGAGTGGTTCAGCAGGTTCCATGCGCGGAACGACAGGGTGTGCCTGCCCGGCTCGAGGGCGGGGATGGAGAACTGCACCGTGCCGCGGGTGTAGTCGCCGGCGACGGGGGTGTAGCAGTCGTTCAGGGTGTAGGTGAGCAACGGGCTGTTGTCGATGCAGAGGGTGAGGTCGTGTCCGATGCCGTTGCCTACGGTGTTGATGCCGGCGGAATCGTCCAGTTGGGCTACGAAGAGCGGGGTGGTGTGGGTGGCGTCGCCCGTGCGGAAGTCGGGTGTGTTCAGGTAGAGGGTGATGCGGGGTCCGAGGGTGTCGTTCAGGATGAT
>JAISGR010000019.1 GCA_031262995.1 Prevotellaceae bacterium
TCGAACGTCTGTTTATCCATGTTGCCGGCATTAAACGCCAGCGTGGCCTTGCCGATACGGTTCAGTCCCAGCTGCACCGAGGCAAAGGTTAGCTCATACGAGCTATCGAGCTTGTTGCCGTTGCTATACACTGTCCATGCATGCATCCGGTCTTTGTTCTTCATGGGGGATTCTGCCATACTTATACCTTATTATATATGTTACATGATTCGGTTATCACCGGCGGAAACAGAATCTCTGTTCCATCGTCGGATTACTACTGTGTACGAGTCAGTGATCCGTACATCAGTGTAAACGTCTCGGTAGCCAACCGGCTATCCTTGGCATCGAGCGGTGAGAGTTCCCAGTTCACGGGATAGGCTTTGGAGCAACGCCAGGCTGCGGCTATCTCATGTTGTGCATTCTCCAGCTTGATGACGAGCTGACAACGTTCTAACTGCCCGAGCCTCAAGCAGCGGTTTACCCAGTCGCTTACCGGATCACCGGACGGTTCCACGGGTCTTTTCAACACTAAATCTTCCGGTACCGGCAGCTGAGTGGATGGATTGTCCACTTTTTCCCAATCGCGGGGCATACTTATTTTCAATCCGCTGACCTCGCTAAACGGGGCAGAGGCATGTGTACCTTCCCACTGAAAATCTACAGTGAAGAAGAAATTAAGCGGGAGTCGCCAATCGTCTTTCATACGCCTACATGATTAAGCGGCAGTAATGCCTTCGTGTACAAGAATCATGGTCTCCATCGCCACACTGTTGCCGTCGGCTTTGAAACCTTCTACCGTAATCTTCTTTGGCCAAGCGTTGATAAGCTCCCAGCTCTGTGCGGGGTTTCCTGCCTCGTCGAGCAGACTGACGGTTACCGACCGCCGCTTGATGGTATTCATTTTTACTTCGCCTATCCAGTTCCACAATTTCTTGTCGGATACGAAGATGCCTTTCTTCAGTGTGATGTCGCTGCTCTTGCGCAGTCCCGGCATCTTCACCTTGGTGAACTCTTTGCTGTCGCCGGCACGGTATTCGATGACATCGAATTCCATGTCCAATCCGGAGACCTCTTTGAACGCGAGGACTCCGATGTCTTCTACTTCGACCTTAAAATAAAATTCGGGGAGCGCCCAAATGGTTTGGTCTTGTGCTTCTCCTGCCATAATAATGGTTTTTTAATGATGAATATAAATGTGTTAGCTTCTCTGCTGTTGTTGCTGGAAGGTGATTTCGATGAACTCCGCCGGACGCACTACAGCCACCAGCACGGTAATACGCAAGATACCGTTCAGGATGTCTTCGGGTGTCATGGTTTCGCCCAGTCCTACATGCACGCTGAAAGCATCTTCGGGCACGGAACCTGCCAACCCGCCGCGTTTCCACACGCTGGTAAGGAAGTTCTCTATCATGCACTTCATGTTGAGCCAGGTGGAGGCGTCATTGGGTTCGAACACATACGCGCGGGCAGCGTTCTTCACCGATTCTTCGAGGAAGATCAACGTGCGGCGCACATTGACGTAGCGCCAGTCCTGCGAATTGCCGTCAAGCGTGCGTGCGCCCCACACTTTGATGCCGTCGCCCGTAAAGCTGCGGATGGCATTCACCGCTTTGCCGTTCATGGGCATGTTCAGCTCTTCCTGCTGTTCGTTGCTGATAATTTCCGCAAGGCTGTTCACGGAGGTCAGCGAATAGTTGGCAGGCGCTTTCCACACCCCGCGACTGTTGTCGACCATGCTGTACAGTCCCGCTATGGCTGCCGACGGGGGCAACAGGTTGAGCTGCTCTTTGGCTTTCTTCACCGTGAGGTGGTAGACTTCCCAATTTTGCATCATGGCGTTGTGAAACTCCTTTCCCGCCGAAGCGATGTTGGCATTGGCATACGTCAGTAATTGGGAACCGGCATCGAATACTCCGTCGAACGTCGTATTCTCTCCCCAGGCGAACATCTCGTCGGTGATGTCACTGTCTGCGAGTATCGAAGTGTTCAGCCACGGATAGTAGGCAGCGCCATAAGAGAGGTTATTGCTGCCTACCTCCTCGCGGAAGCGGGTAATCAGCATATCCATCGTTTCATTGGCAGCTTTCTGTTGTGGCACATCCAGTATGGCAAAACGGTTCTGCATTATGCCGCAGTGCATCAGCATGGCTTGCTGAATGTCTTTACATTCGGGCACGTTGACCGCTTCGGGCACCACCAGCAGGGTTACTTCGACTTCCTTGCGCAGGGCGGTGATAGCCTTCTCCACAGCATCTTTGCTCAGTGGCTTGTGCTCGCTGTATGTCCCGACGGAGACAATGTAGCAGGTGCTTCCGCCGTTGGCAAAGAACATCCGCAGGTTGTAGTAGAAAGTGTGGAGCAGCTCCGGAACTTTCATTTCGAGCGTTGGTGTAGTTCCCTCCTTGCGGACAATGGAGAGTTCGAACCGCGGAGCGGGCGCACCGCCGAAGTACTTGTGATACTCCGTCAGCGAGGTGATTTTCCAAGGCTTGCCCGAGAGCGACTCCGTTCCGTTCAGTGCCGTTTCGGTAATGCCTATAAAAGCGGGGATGGCGGTCGGTGCTTCGACTACCGAGTTTGGGAAGGCATTCTTCTCTACGATGTAAACGCTGGGGGTTTTCATGCTTGGCATAGACTATGAATATTAAATGAGTAATTATATGTAGCACACTTGGCGTAAGATATCGGGGCTGTCGGCGGCGAATTTACCGTACTCCGGACAATCTATTATCGAGGTTACTGCCCGCTCACCCGACACAGTGCCGGGAACCGGTTCAAGCAATTCAAGGCAGTAATCCAGAATAGGGTGCATCGCAAGTATCGATTCGGTAGAGATGGTGCGCATCACCCGTGCTCCGTAAGGTGAGTTGGCAACCTGCTCCAAGGGAGTAAAGACGACTTTCGACCGCCGTTTTACCAGTCTCAACTCACGGGCACGGTTGTACACCAGTCTCTCCGTGATTCTGGATTCGGGAATAAAGTCGGCAAATATTCTGTCAGACAGTTTAAAAGCGGGATGTATCAATTGTATACAAAATAAAGCTTCCATGGTCTTTCTGTTTTTTTATGATGAATATAGGGTTGATTTATAGTCTCACATCCGGATGCTTGACGAGGCGTCCACTGCCCGTGCCGATTGGGTAGTATTGTTCGCCCAATGTGTTACACGTGAGGTAAGAACTATTTCTTCTTTTTCTTCACAGCTACATTCCAATTGAAAGTATAATCCGAACCATTCAAAGGAATAACAATGCTCATTGTTTTCCCTTTTTTTCGTTTAATACTCATATAGCCAAAAATACCTTCTCCTGAATGTATTGTGGTTTTCTTCAAGTATCCTTCTTCTCTAATTTTACGATCTATTTCCATTTGCTTACTCATGATCATAAGTTGGTTATTTGCTATCATATTAGCTTGAGAGGCAGCATTGGAATTATATGTAGTTACAGCTCGCATATAGGAATAACCCCCATATCCCGTAGTTGGTATATACGTAGTCTGACGACCTGCCATACTAGCATTTAGCCCTGCCGAAAGTCCAGTTAGTGCCGCTACCCATGTTTGTTGTATTCTAACCTTTCTTTGATATTCTTCGTTGGAATAAATTTCAAGTTGTACATATTTATTACGTTTATTCACCAACTTGGCTTTGATAGTATCAGGATCAAAAGTGTATGGCATTCCTGTCATATTCTGAATTAAAACTCTGATCTGGTAGTATGAACCATAATCGTCTTTTACCTGCCTATTACCTAACCCCACAACAAAACCGTCTTTAGCAATCACAGCCCATTCATCTCCGTCCCTATATTCAGAGACGAAAGTCGTGTCATTTGTTGGCTTAATGATAGTTTGAGCTTTTGGCATTGTTGAAAATGACACAAAGACTACCATGCATATAATTATGTTCTTCATATTAATATTCATAGTAAAAAAGCATTGTATTTGAAGCAGTGGAAACATAACTATTACTCTTGCTGAATTTGCTATAATGTAACCTTTTAGGTTTCAAAGGGCAAATGTAAACAAATTACCGATAAACGATTGTCTTATTCTTACCTTTTTTATCTGATATATACTATATTTCATGTCCAAAGTATTAATAAATTGTAAAATGAGCTTGTTGTAACTCTCATCCTACTCCCCCATCACCGTCGCACTCAACCGACGGCGGTCTCCGCTGTCCCGAAACTCGCACAGGTATATTCCTTGCCATGTCCCCAAGTGCAGGCGATGGTTCTTTATCGGGATGGTTACGGAGCTGCCGATGAGCGAAGCCTTGATGTGCGCGCTCATGTCATCGGTGCCTTCCAAAGTGTGGATGAAATAGGGTGCGCCGTCGGGCACAAGACGGTCGAAGAACGAGGCAAAGTCTTGTCGCACATCGGGGTCGGCGTTCTCGTTGAGGGTGATGGCGGCGCTGGTATGCCGGATGAATAGCGTCAGGATGCCGTTGGCGGGAAGTGGCGGCAACTGACCGGTTACGTCACGGGTAATCAGGTGAAAGCCGCGCTTGTAGTAGGGCAATTGAATGTCGATAGTGGTGGTCATATTCCTTGGGGTGATTAAGTTCCGCAAAGGTATGGCATAATATGCAACTTTCATTGCCTTTGCTTCCCTATTATGTCCGAATGGATAAGGGTAAACTGTGTAATAAAACCACATGAACTCACTAAGCAAAAGAGCAGACAAAACTTAGTCCCGCACAAAGCGATGCTTAGTCCCGCGCAAAGCAGTGCTTACTCCCGCGCAAAGTTATGCTTAGTCCCGCACAATGTTTTGCCTCGCTCTTCATACATCGAACACGGTGAATGGGATGGAGGTCTTAGAAGAACATGATGTAATAAATCGGCATAGCAGACTACACTTTTCTAAGAAAAGCAAGGTTCCGTACTCCGGATAGAAATAGCTATCGAAAAAGAACAACGCTTATTCTCTGCAATAACATTATTAAATAATCTATTATGAAAGGGTTTTATTTTTTTATTTCCTATTATTTTTGCGCCCAAAAAAGAAGAGTATGAAGAAGATGTCTTTCAAGCGGTTCCGATTAGGTAAACAACTCAGATTAGGCAGTTACCTGCGCGAACTCTCCATCGTCATTATCGGTATTGGCGTAACGCTCTATGCCAGCAATCTTGTCACTTCGTGCAACAGTCAACGCAACCTGAATGCACAACTGCAAGCCATCTACACGGAGCTGGGTGAAAACCTCGTAAAGCTGGACGAGCACACGGCGCTCATAGAGCGGCACCGGGATTTCGGTAAGATGATCCAATCATATACAACGTACAATCAGGATATCCCGAAGGATAGTGTGATGCGGTATACCAATCTGTTAGACATCGGTATTAATGGCATACTTTATAAACATACTGCTTACGACCTGCTGCTTCATAGCGGCAATGTGTTGATGATTAAAGACAAGAAGAGATTGGCGGACATCAGCAACTGCTATGCCGATCTGGAAATGATCAATATGGTATGGGCGGAATTGGTTGCCATGAAACGGGATATGATAATCTCACTGTTTGCGGTGGACGGCTTCGCGGACATCGATTTCAATAAGCCCGCATGGAGGCAGATGCGAAGCTTCTTTGCCACCTTCGGAGGCGGAATGGGGCACATCTCGGAGACACGAAAAGAGATAGAAGCGACGCTGGCGCAAAGACCGAAGTAACGACCGGTAAATTTCCGCCTATACGCTGATAAACTTCCGTCTATACGTTGATAAATTTCCGTCTATACGCTGATAAACTTCCGCCTATACGCTGATAAACTTCTGCCTATACGCTGATAATTAGGTAGATTCAACCCTTTTCTCTATTTTTGCCGCGCAAGTAATGTTGAACCCTACCGATTATGCTTAGAAATAGAGAATATCCTTTTGGCAACACATTCGGTTGCTTATGGGCTGCACTCTTTCTGATGAGTGCCTGTATGCCGTTGGAAGACGACGATACGTTTGCCCGGTATGTAAACCCTTTTATCGGCACGGACTATACCGGTAATACCTATCCGGGGGTGCAGGTACCCTTCGGCATGGTACAAATCAGTCCCGACAACGGATTCGCGGGCAGCCGCCGCATGTCGGGCTACTTCTATCCCGATACCACCATCTCGGGATTCAGTCACACCCACCTGTCGGGCACCATGACCGGCAGCTTGCACGACATCTCGTTCATGCCCGTCACGCTGCCCTGCAAGGTGGCACCCGCACCGCTGGGCATCTACTCCCACTTCTCGCACGCCAACGAAGCCGCAGGTGTAGGCTATTACTACGTACTGCTCGACGATTACAACATCGCGGTAGAGCTGACAGCCACCGCACGCTGCGGCATTCAGCGCTACACCTTTCCGGAAGCCAACTCCGCCGTTCTCCTGAATCTGGATCGACCCATTGACAACGATTTGACCGTCGATACCCATCTGGAGATAGTCGATTCGGTAACCATACAGGGTTACCGCGTTTCCGACGGATGGATGAAGAACCGGCGCGTCTACTTCCGTACCCGTTTCTCCCGTCCGTTCGATGCCGTCAGATTGGACACCCTTCCCCTTGTACAACAGGGCAAACGCACCGGCACCGCCATCACGGCACGGTTTGACTTCCGCACCCGCGACAAGGAAGAGATTCTGCTGTACACCGCCCTGTCGGGCGTAAGCATGGAGGGAGCGGCGCGCAACCTGGCTACCGAAGCGATACATTCGGACTTCAACGAATACGCCGTCGACACGCGGGAGGAATGGGACGAGCTGCTCGGGAAGATCATCGTCCGATGCAATGACAACAACGACAGGATAAAGTTCTATACCGCACTCTATCACGTCATGCTTGCGCCGCATATGTACAACGATGTCGACGGCATCTACAGCGGCGCCGACGGGAAGAAACACCGCGCCTACGGATGGAACAACTACGGCATGTTTTCGCTGGAGGCAACGCACTGGGTGGTCTATCCGCTCTATGCCTACATCGTGCCCGAGAGCATCAACAACATTGTCAAGTCGCTGCTGGCTTTCTACCGGCAAGTCGGACATCTGCCCGTCTGGAGCATTCTCGATAGTGAAGTCGGCGAGGTGACCAGCTATCATGCCGCCTCCATCATTGCCGATGCCTTCCTGAAGAACATCGGCAACTTCAATCCCGAAGAGGCATTGCGAGCCTGCGTCAGTACTGCCCGCCAAAAGAATTACCGCCTGCTGCGAACCTATCGGGGAGACACCGCCGGCGTAGCCGCCCTGCAATCGACCTACGACGACTACAGCATTGCCCGCATGGCAGAGCAGATGGGTTACGACCGACTTGCCGGCGAGTTCGACCTGCGTGCGCAACACCGGCACAGCTTCCGCTCGGCGCAACACGATGTGGAGGGGCTGATCGGGCAGCAGGGAGGGGCAGCGCTTTTCACCCGGAAGTTGGACAGCCTCTTTTCCGTACGCCCCGCCGACAAGCAGGAGATACCGTCCGTTGCCACCGGAATAATCGGCGAATATGTACACGGCAACCCTTCCGACCAGCACATCGGCTATCTCTATAACGCCGTGCGACAACCGTGGAAGACACAGGAGTACGTCAGTCACATCATGCACCACCTTTACCGCAATGCCCCCGCCGGGCTGTGCGACACGGACGACTTCGGACAGCTCTCCGCCTGGTTCGTCTTCAGCGCCATGGGCTTCTATCCGGTAGACCCGCTGAGCGGAAGGTACGAAATCGGCTCGCCGCTCTTCCCCGAAGTGCGGATACTGCTGCCTAATCACAAGGTGTTCACCGTGCTGGCGCATGATGTCGACAAGAAGAACATCTACGTGCAGTCGGTCAGACTGAACGGACAGCCGTATCACCAAAGCTACATCACGCACGAACAAATCATGAGCGGCAGCGTGCTGGAACTCGACATGGGCGATACGCCGGGGGAAGTATGGTATTGAACCGAAGGGAACGCCGCCGCTATCCGCTGACGATTGCCAGCGTGACGATGCTGATGCGTACATCCGCTACCCCGCGCAACGCATCGGCGCAGGCGGTGAGGGTGGAGCCGGTAGTCATGACGTCGTCGAGCAGGAGCAGGTGTTTGCCGGCAAAGCGTTCGGGACAGCGAAGCGCGAAGATACCGTCGACATTGTCCCAGCGCTGAGCAACCGACCGGTGGGTCTGCGTCTCGGTGTATCTGCTGCGCACTAAGCTGTCCGTATCTATGGGGATTGACGTCACCTCCGACACGCCGCGCGCAATCCATTCACTCTGGTTATAGCCCCGCTCCTTCTGCTTGCGGACATGCAGCGGCACGGGCACAATCACATCCATACCGTCGAAAAAGCCGGTAGGCAACCACTCCGTTGCCATGAATCGTCCCATTGCGGCGCCCAGCTCTTTCCGTCCTCCGTACTTCAGCCCATACAGGATGTGGCGATAGTTGCTCCCTTTGTAATAGTAGAAATAGGCAGCGGCACGCACTATCGGCACCTTTCCCCAGAACATGCGTTCCATCGGGTTTGCCGGCGTGCGGTGAAAGTCGGTGCGGGGCATGTCGATGTTGCAGTGAAAGCAAAGCACCTCCTCGCCTTCCGAAATCGGTGCGCCGCACACCACACACCGACGCGGAAAGAGCAGTTGCCACAAAGAGAGGAGCGGATTTTGCATACGGCAGTGAGATGGTTAGGGAAGTACCTGCTTGCTGATTGCCTCCGCCGCCATGACCAGGTTCAAGTCCAGGCTGATCTGCTCCACCATCTCTTTGGTCGCCAGCGAAAGCGCCCTCGACATGTTGTTCATGGCAGCCTGCGAAGCATCGTAGGTGTCGTAGAAGCTGTTATACCGAACGGGTTGCTTGTGCTTCACCTCGTAGGTCTTGTCGAACAGGCAGTCGCAACCGCGTGATAACCGCAGGCTGATACACAAGTCGGTAGCCGACGGGTGATAGCGTACGGACTCACTGTTGAGGTACGTGCCGTCGAACCACAGCAGTTGGCTGAAGTGTATGGAGAGGTCGCCTACCGTTTCGTTCTTGCGTATCTTCACCTCCAGCCGGTACACGGTGTCGGGGTTCACCCGTTCGTCTTGGTTGTCGACCAAGTCGAAGCAGGTGCTGCTGTTGCATTCGGTCAGCAACGCTTCGGTAAGGAACTCCCGATAAAGCATATTGAGCGAATGTTCCCCCAGCAGGATGCGGAAGTTGTCGCGCTGGACGTTGTAGAAGAGCAGCGGAATAAAGTAACCGCCCGTCCGTTCGATGTGGCTGTAATAATTGATGTTGGAGCTGATGATATCCATAAACACGGCATGCTTCACCTCACCCGTGTACACGGGCGAAGTGAGTTCGTAGTACAGATGGCTGCGCATGGTGTTCAGTTCCCGCTGCAACGGACCTGCACTCCGGCAGGAACAGAGCAGAAGGAGAGACATGACGGTGATACCAAAGGCTTTCATTGCGGCGATTATTATATAGACTGAAACGAACGGGTCATTCCGGCGAAGTTACTGCTTTGTCAAGTGAATGGTCAGTTGCGAACCGCTCTTCGTGCTCTCTTTCAACTTGCAGTTGACGCGCACATTCGGTTTCTTGCCCTCGTCGATGCGCGGCGGATAGGCTTTCAGCGTTATCATTGCCGACGTCTTTTTGGCAGGAATCACCACGACCGACTTCTCGGCAGTCAGGAGCACTTTGTTGGGCGGATTCATCACCGTCACAATCACCTCCCGATCCTTGTCGCTTTTCTCGGCTGCGATAATCTTCACGCTAAACTCTTCCGTAGCTTTGTCCTTGTTGAGCGTCCGGCTGATTTCACTTTTCTCAAACCCCACATAGTCCGAAGGGTAATTGTTGCTGCTGCTGCATGAGGTCAGCGCCATTAACAGGCAGAAGATGCCTGTACAATACATGCTTACTTTTTTCATTTCTCGACTTACTATTGTTAGAATTATGATGAATGGTTCTCTCCGGTTGTTAGAATCAATATCGCGGATAAAGACTGAAAGGGTTACTGATTTCCCTATAAGGGCGTCCGTTTTTTATAAGACACGCAGCCATTGTTTACAAACAAACTATATTCCCTATCTTTGCCGTCGCTTTATCAGCCCACAGCACCATGAACGAAGATATGAATGTGCCTACCAATCATCCCTCCATCGCCCTGATAGGAGCCGGCAATCTGGCGGTGAATCTTGCCCCGGCGCTATCCGACAGCGGTTTCCGCATCAGGCAAGTCTACAGCCGCACCCAAGAGGCAGCCCGCTCGTTAGCCCGCCGCGTGGGAGCCGGCTATACCACTTCGCCGGCAGAGATTACCCCCCATGCCGACCTTTACATCACGGCACTTGCCGACAGTGCGTTGCCTGTGTTGGCGCCGGTCATCGCCTCCGTCAATCCGCAAGCCCTCTTTGTGCATACCGCCGGCAGCATCCCGATGGATATATGGAAGGGACATGCCGCCCGACAGGGCGTGCTTTATCCCATGCAGACCTTCAGCAAGCAGCGGGAAGTCGACTTCGGGCAAATACCGATATTTGTCGAAAGCAACTCACCCGAAGACGAAGCGTTGCTCCGTGCGGTTGCCTCCCGCCTCTCCCGACAGGTCTATGCGGCAACAACCGAGCAGCGCCGTTCCCTCCACCTGGCTGCCGTCTTTGCCTGTAACTTTACCAACTGCCTGTACACGCTGGCATCCGACATCCTGCAAGCGCACCACCTGCCGTTCGACGTCATGCTCCCCCTCATCGACGAGACCGCCCGCAAGGTGCACACGCTTGCTCCCCGGCAGGCACAGACCGGACCGGCGGCACGCGGCGACCGCGCAGTCATGGCTGCCCACCTGGAGATGCTGGCAACACATCCCGGGTGGCAGGAGCTATACCGGACAATGAGCAAAATGATATCCGACGCATCCCAATAAACTTATATACCCACAGCATCATGATGACATCTCCCATCCCCGCACGCATCGAATCTCTGCGTACCTTTATGCGCACCGAAGGCATACAAGCCTTTATCATCCCGAGTACAGACCCTCACCTGAGCGAATATGTCACCCCCCACTGGAGGTCGCGCGAATGGATTTCCGGCTTCACCGGCTCGGCAGGCACCGCAGTCGTTACCTTGTCGGAAGCCGGTCTGTGGACAGACTCCCGCTACTTCCTGCAAGCCGAAGCCCAGCTGCAAGGCAGCGGCATCGTGCTCTACAAGGAGAAGATGCCCGAGACACCCTCTATACCCGCATTCCTGAAAGCACACCTGCACCCGGGCGACACGGTGGGCATCGACGGTGCTGTGTTTGCCTCTACTGTAGCCAAACAGCTGGACTGCGAGCTTGCCGACGCCGACATCCGCCTTTGTCCTGTTGGCGACCCGATGGAGACCATTTGGACGGATCGCCCCGCATTGCCCGACACACCGGCGTTTGTGTACGACGTGAAGTATGCCGGACAGACATGTGTCGAGAAGATTGCTTCCCTCCGCGAAGCGCTGAAGACGCATTCTGCCGATGCCCTGTTTCTCTCCGCCTTGGACGAGATTGCCTGGACACTCAATCTGCGGGGCAGCGACGTGGAGTGCAATCCGGTAGTCATCTGCTATCTGCTCGTCACAACCACCGGCGTGCACTGCTTCATCCGTCCGCAGAAGCTTACGCCCGAGGTGAGCGGCTACCTGAAAGAGTCGGGCATCACGGTGCATCCCTACGACAGCACGATAACCTACCTGCGCGACAACCTGCCCGATGCGGTGCTGTTCAATCCCGCACAGACCAATTATGCCGTTTACGGAGCCATCCCTCCGGCAAACCGGGTGGAAGACAGTTCGCCCGTTGCCCCGATGAAAGCCGTGCGCAACGACACCGAAGTTGCCGGACTGCACGCCGCCATGCTGCGCGACGGTATCGCGTTGGTGAAGTTTCAACGGTGGCTCGAACAAGCCGTGCCTGCGGGCAATGAAACGGAGATGAGCGCCGACCGGAAGTTGTGCGCCCTCCGTGCCGAACAGCCGCTCTTTATGGGTACCAGCTTCGAGACCATTGCCGGTTACCAAGCGCACGGCGCCATTGTGCACTACACTGCCACGCCCGAAACCGATGCCCCTCTCCGCCCGAAAGGCTATCTCCTGATAGATTCCGGCGCACAGTATATGGACGGAACCACCGACATCACCCGCACCATCGCACTGGGCGAACTTTCCGACGAAGAGAAGCTCGACTACACCCTTGTGCTGCGCGGACACATCGACTTGGCAATGGCGCACTTCCCCGTCGGTACATGCGGCATCCAGCTCGACATCCTCGCCCGCCAACCGATGTGGAAGCACCGGAAAAACTACCTGCACGGCACCGGTCACGGCGTGGGACACTTCCTGAACGTACACGAAGGACCGCAAGCCGTCCGCATGGAGGGCAACATGGTGGCGCTGAAGCCGGGCATGCTCATCTCCGACGAGCCGGGCATCTACCGCGAAGGGAGCCACGGCATCCGCACCGAGAACCTCCTGCTGACGGTACCTGCCGGCGAAGGCTCTTTCGGCAACTACCTGAAGTTCGAAACGGTGACCCTCTGCCCCATCTGCAAACAGGGCATTCTCAAGGAGCTGATGACCGAAGAGGAGATAGCATGGCTCAACAACTATCACCGCACGGTGTACGACAAGCTGGCGCCCCACTTGAACAATGAGGAACAAACATGGTTAAGGGAAAAGACAAGTGAATTATAGTGCGGCGCATCTCTCCGCATCATCATACCAACAAACAGTAAAATGGCAATCATAAAACCACTGAGGGGATTTACCCCCGAGATAGGCGAGAACTGCTTTCTTGCCGACACTGCCGTAGTTATCGGCGACGTAAAGATGGGACGCGACTGTAGCATCTGGTTCGGAACGGTGCTACGCGGCGATGTCAACTCCATCCGCATCGGCAACGGTGTGAACATTCAGGACGGCAGCGTGCTGCACACCCTTTATCAGAAATCAACGGTTGAGATAGGCGACCACGTCTCCATCGGTCACAACGTCACCATTCACGGTGCCACCATCAAGGACTATGCACTGATAGGGATGGGCGCTACCGTGCTCGACCATGCCGTGGTGGGCGAGGGCGCCATTGTTGCCGCCGGAGCATTGGTGTTGAGCCACACGGTGATCGAACCGGGCAGCATCTGGGCAGGCGTGCCTGCCAGGTTCGTCAAGAAGGTCGAACCCGAGCAGGCAAAAGAAATAAATCAGAAGATAGCACACAACTACCTGATGTATGCCGGATGGTATCGGGAGTAGTTCGGAGGCTTATGCGTCTATATTGGCATACGTAGCGTTCTTTTCGATGAAGTCGCGGCGCGGCGCTACATCTTCGCCCATCAACATGGAGAAGATGTAGTCGGCTTCGGCTGCATTCTCCAGATTGACTTGCTTGAGCATCCGGTTCTCGGGATTCATGGTGGTTTCCCAAAGCTGTTCGGGGTTCATCTCACCCAAACCTTTGTAGCGCTGGGTATGAACGGCGTTCTCCGAACCGCCTCCGTACGTGTCGATGAAGCGTTGGCGTTGCTGGTCTGTCCAGCAATACTCCTTGGTCTTGCCTTTGGAGCAGAGGTAGAGCGGCGGCGTGGCGATGTAGAGGCTGCCGTTCTGAATAATCTGCGGGATATAGCGGAAGAAGAACGTCACGATGAGTGTGTCGATGTGCGAACCGTCGACGTCGGCATCGGTCATGATGATCACCTTTTTGTAGCGCAGCTTGTCGATGTTGGCTTCCTTGCTGTCTTCGCTGTTGACCCCGAAGCGCACGCCCAGCGCCTGAATGATGTTGTTCACCTCTTCGCTCTCGAACGCCTTGTGCCACATCACCTTTTCTACGTTCAGAATCTTACCGCGCAGCGGCAGGATGGCTTGGAACTTGCGGTCGCGTCCCTGCTTGGCGGAGCCGCCTGCCGAATCGCCCTCTACCAGGAAGAGTTCGCACTCTTCGGCATCTTTGCTCGAGCAGTCAGCCAGCTTGCCGGGCAATCCGCCGCCCGACATGGGCGATTTGCGCTGTACCGACTCACGGGCTTTGCGGGCGGCAATGCGGGCTTGCGCTGCCAGTATCACCTTGTCGACAATGGTCTTTGCCTCTTTGGGATGCTCTTCCAGATAGTAAGTCAGCGCTTCCGATACAGCCTGGTCTACGGCGCCCATCACCTCGTTGTTGCCCAGCTTGGTCTTGGTCTGCCCTTCGAACTGCGGCTCTGCCACCTTGATGGAGATGACGGCGGTCAGTCCCTCGCGGAAGTCGTCGCCGGCAATCTCTACCTTGGCTTTCTCGAGCATCTTGTTGTCTTCGGCATACTTCTTGAGCGTGCGCGTCAAGGCACGGCGGAAACCTGCCAGGTGTGTGCCGCCCTCGATGGTATTGATGTTGTTGACATACGAGTGTACGTTCTCGTTGTACGAAGTATTGTACATGATGGCTACCTCCACCGGCGTGCCTTGCTTTTCGGTGTTGATATAGATAACGTCGTTGATGAGGTGGTCGCGCGAGGAGTCGATGTAGCGGACAAACTCTTTCAGACCGTCTATCGAATGGAAAACCTCTTGACGCGGCATGCCGCCCTCGTCGGTGGCGCGCAGGTCGGTCAGCGTAATCTTGATGCCGGCATTGAGGTAAGCCAGCTCGCGCATGCGGGTGGCAAGTATATCGTAGTTGTACACGGTCTCGGTGAAGATGGTGGCATCCGGCCAGAACTGCTGCCGTGTGCCGGTGATGTGACTGGTGCCTACCACTTTGACATTGTATAGCGGATGACCGCAGGCATATTCCTGCTGGTAGATATTCCCGTTGCGGAACACCTGCGTGGTCATGTGTGTGGAGAGTGCATTGACGCACGACACACCCACGCCGTGCAGACCGCCGGATACCTTGTAGGAACCTTTGTCGAACTTGCCGCCGGCATGGAGCACGGTCATCACCACTTCGAGTGCCGACTTCTGCTCTTTCTCGTGCATGTCTACCGGAATACCCCGTCCGTTGTCCTGAACGGTCACTGAATTGTCTTCGTTGATGGTTACCTCTATGTGGTCGCAGTAACCTGCCAGTGCTTCGTCAATAGAATTGTCCACCACCTCGTAAACCAGGTGGTGCAGTCCTTTCGTGCTGATGTCACCAATATACATGGCAGGACGCTTTCTGACAGCTTCCAAACCCTCTAACACTTGGATGTTCTCCGCCGAATAACTCCCGTTATTGGCGTTTATTTGTTCTTCGGTCATACTTTATTATATTATTCAAAAAGTTATTCAAAACAACGCGCAAAGGTAAACATAATCTGTCTCTTTTCAATGTATTGTTACCCGAAAAGAGTGTCAATTGAACCTGAATCGGTCATTAAAAGGAACTTGTCTTGCTGAGTAGAGTATCTCGGCACGTTGAGATAAAGAAGTTATCCTGTTGAGTTCAAGAAATCGTTCCATTGACTTCAAGGAGTCGTTCCATTGATTTCAAGGAGTCGTTTCGTTGAGTTCAAGAAGTCGTTTCGCTGAGTTCAAGAAGTCGTTTCGCTAAGTTCAAGAAGTTAGCACGCTAAGTTCAGGACATATATACAAAAACATGGAACGCGTAGATTCGGCGGAATTTTATTTAAAGAAAGCTTCCTATGCAAAGTCTTTATACACACGAAAAGGAGCATTTAACGGTTTATACTATTTAAATCGGGATATAAAGAAAGACCTTTTGCAAGCCATGTATTATGCCGACCGATTTTACATGTGTGCGGACTCCATCAGTAAGCTGGAAAAAGACAAAGAAGTCCTTGCCATAGAGAAGTTATACGAGAATGAGAAGCTTTTAACGCAGAATCAGACACTACAGATAGAGCGTGATCGGGCATTGTTACTCATCGTTGTTGTTGTCTCTATTCTTGTTTTCTGTTATCAGCGTAAACTTCTGCAAAAAAAACAAACCATTCAGAAACAGCAAGAGATACTGCGCACATATAGCGAACAGATACATGTCAATGAACAGCAAATGGAGCAGAACAAAGCTCATATTATCGAATTATCCGAGCAACTGGCAGCCAACGACGGCTATCAGGATGTGATTCAGGAGCAGCAGCAAGCCATGACTGAGTTGAAACAAAAAAATGAAGAGCTTGAGGCGCGAACTTCACAGCTGAAACAAGTTATGGATGCGCAGCTTCAATCCCAACAAGACAACTTTAAACGAGAAATGGCAGACTACGAAAAGATGGCGGAAGAGAGCGCCCGCCTGCGCAAACACAGGGAACATCTTTGCAGCCTGTTGATCGCACAGTCGAAGCCCTTGCAATCGCTCCTCAAGCGACCTGCCTATCTGGATGAGAGCCAATGGACAGCAGTAACGGATGCCATCAATACCATCTACACGGATTTCACCGGACGTCTGCGCAACAGCGTTCCCGCGGCAACCGATACCGACGTACAGCTGTGTTGCCTCATGAAGCTTCGCATTCCGGTGAAAGAGATGGCTGACATCATGGGCATCTCTCCCGGTTCCATCTCGAAAAAGAAACAGCGATTGAAAGAGGTCATCATTCGTGCTTTGGGCGATCAATACGACAGCGCCCAGCTCCTCGATGTGTGGGTTTGGGAATTTTAACTCATCGCTTGTCCATATCGTTCCAAAGTTATTTTCTTAATACGCTGATTTTCAATAGGCATGTGGATGTAATTTGTCCATCTCATGTCCATCTTGCTTTCGTGGGTATTGCCTAATTTTGTACTGTTCGGAAGAACAATAACTATTAAAAACAAATACTCAATGAAAGCAAAAATCTTCACCCTGTTAGTTAGTCTCATCTCCGTGATGAGCCTCTCCGCCCAATCCCTCCGCCTGTCCGGTCGGGTGATGGATGCGAAAAGCGAACCTGTGGCTTATGCCAATGTTGCCTTGGAGCGTCTTGACTCCACCTTTGTCACCGGAAGCACGACCAATGAGAAAGGCAGGTTCACCGTGACCGTACCCCAAGTGGGCGACTACCTCTTGCAGGTCTCGTT